>DATEGL010000043.1:0-7225 GCA_035280145.1 Candidatus Dormiibacterota bacterium
AGGCTGATCCCCAGCCGGGCCGTTTTCCCTGCGCATTTGCAGATCGTGTGCAACATACCCTTCGCGGGTCTGTTCACCGGCCACCCCGAAGGCTTCACGCTGACCGGCCTACCGGTGACTTTCAGTCCCCTCAATCCCACCATAGGGATCACGATTTTTGGAGCAGCAGTAGAAGAGCGAGATTAGCCGCGCCAGGATCGGCGCGTAGTCGAGAGCTGCACTAACGTCTCGGACGCCTGGCCGTCGATGCGGCCAACGGCCGATGGTCAGAGACTTTGAACGTGGGACGGCCCTAATGAGGGCACGCCAACATCGCGCGTGCGTCTGGCAGCCACGACACCTGCGTGCCAACCCGGAGCGCGGCCTCCTGCCGGCGGCCTGATTAATTCAGTGTCGAGGCCGACGCGGGTGAGCATCCAGGAAATCATCGAATTCGAGTTCCACATCTCTCCCGCCCTCAGCTCGTCTCGGCCCCAAACGAGTATCGGCACCTCGGGCACGACTCGCAGCAATCGCCGAGCCTGGTCGACGTCGTTGCTGACGTGTCGCGGGCTTTCAACTGCCTCATTGAGATCGGGAATAACCCCATCGATCCATTTGCGGACTTCGTAGCGAAAAATGCGGAAGCCACCCGCCCAACGAGCGCCCACCGGACCGTTGGCGACGACCCCTCGCTCGACTCCGTCGGCGTCACTGACCGGCGCCTGCTCGATGACGTAGCGACCTTCCGGCACGAACACCTGCAAGGCCGAGTGGTACAGCTCGTAGACGGGACGCATTTGCAGCCTGGCTTCGATTTCCTCATAAATGCGCCCGTATAGGCGCACGAAATATCCGCCCGCACCAAGAGGAATCCAGTACAGGTCGATTCCGACTTTCGTCTGTTTCGCAGCCGATGGGGTACCGATCACGATCGGGATCCGAATCGCCGTCCGGTGATCTTGCGTGGCTCGACGGCCACCCAGAAAGGCTTGCCTCCCGGCGCCAACGGGAGTGGCGAGGCGCCGCGAGCCGCCCATGAGACGTCGTCGAAGGAGTCGGTCGCATCGCGCGCAACGCCCTGGACCATCACGCTCCAACCGGTGCCGGCGGACGTGTCGTGCCCATCGATTTCGAACGCCACCTTTGACTCGGGCGCGTGGGCGATGATGGTGCCGGCTCCCGTCCGGATGGCAATGATTCGACCGTTCGTCGAATAGTTGACGGGGAAGATCTGCGGCTGCCCGTCGATCACCACCGCGAGCCGGCCAACACTTTGGTGCGCAAGCAAGTCAAGGCATTCCTCTTCGGACAGCTGCTCCAGTGCCCGAACTCCCGGAGAGGCGGTCATGACCCGACCCCGTCAGTTCGCAACGCCTTGCGAAACCATCTTCCGGTGATTTCGTCGGCCCTGATGGTGATCCAGTGCTCACGCGATCCAGGTGCGAGCGGCCTGACCGGCCAGTAGCGCACTTTTCCAGCAGGAGAACTGCGCGGATGGGTCGCGTCGTGGGCGATGCCTTTCATGAGCACGCTCCAGCCGAGATCAGCGTAGGGATCCCATCCGTCGATCTCAAAGCAGACGGGGGCACCTGGGGCGAGGTCGAGCTTGGTCCCCGGACCGGTACGAAAGGCAACCATGCCTTCGTCGAAGAAGTAGTTCACCGGAAAGATCAGCGGGCGCCCCTCGCCATCGACGAGGGCGAGCCGCCCGATGTCGTTCGACGTCAAGCGTCTGACGCACTCGTCCTTCGGCATCGGCTCGAGCCGGCCGGGCGTAGGCCTGGGGTTGGGCACCAGATGGTTCTGTGCCATCAACTCGCACCCACCGCTGAGCCGGTGGTGTCGTCCCATCGATGCGTCAGGCGGTTGACAACGTCGACAACTCCATCGAGTTCCCGCGTCCAGCGGCCCAGGATCTCAGCGTCGCTCTTGCGGTCGACCTCTCCTTGCAGCGTGACCACGTTGTCGCGAACATCGACCCCAACCGGTTCCGACGAGAGCATCAAGGTCGGAAGCAAGTCGTCGACGATGTCTCTCAGAAGCTCCTCGTCACTGCGGAGGAACACCCGGAGCAGGTCGCTGCGGCTGACGACCCCGGCGATCTTGCCCCGCTCATTGACAACAACCAAACGCCGCACGTTGCGTTCCTGCATCAGTCGCGCCGCATCTCCAAGCAGTTCGTCTTCGCTGACCGTGATCGGCGGCGAGGTCATGACGTCGGACGCCACCAGCCCCTGTGCCTTTGTCCTTTCCCGGCGAAGTCGCCTTAGGTGCAAGAGATCGGCATCTGATTCGAGCTGGCTGCGCCTCTCCTTGACGAGAAGATCAGATTCGGACACCACCCCAATCGGGACTCCCCGCTGATCGACGATCGGAACCGCGCTGATCCGGTTCTCCTGGATCAAGCGGACCAAGAGCTTGAATTGCGTCGTCGGGGAGGCGACGTGAACACGCGTCGTCATCACGTCTGCCACCGTGCAGTGCCGCCTTTTCATGAACTAAGCCTTTCGCGAAACGATCCTCCGCGGTAGGGTCGAAGGGCCTGTCCGAGGCGGGTCCAGTGGCGTAGATTCGCCTTCCGATGCCCGAAGCCCGCGACCGCAAAGACGCACTGCTGGAGGCTGGTTTGACGCTGGCTTCCGAGCTGTCGCTGCCGATCGTTCTGCAGCGAATCGTCGATCTCGCCGCACAGGTCACCGATGCCCGATATGGGGCGCTCGGGGTGATCGGCGCGGGCGACCGGCTGGTGGAGTTCGTGACCACCGGAATCTCGGCCAGGGAGCGGCGCGCGATAGGGGCACTGCCGACCGGCCGCGGGGTGCTCGGCGTGCTGATCCACGATCCAAAACCGGTCCGGATCGGCAACATCGCCGACCATCCCCAGTCGGTCGGATTCCCGGCTAACCACCCTCCGATGCGCTCGTTCCTCGGCGCGCCCGTGCAGGCAATGGGCCGAGTGTTCGGCAACATCTACCTCGCCGAGAAGCGTGGCGCGAAGGAGTTCAGCGAGGACGATGAGGAGTCCCTGGTCGTCCTGGCAACCCAGGCCGGGGTTGCCATAGCCAACGCATCCCTATACGAGGACGTCCGCTCGCGCGAGCGATGGCTGGACGCCCTGCGCGACATCACCAACCGCGTCCTGGGAGGGGAGGAGGAGTCCCGACTCCTGGAGAGGATCGCCGAGCACGCTCGCGAGATGGCCGGCGCTGACGCGGCCACCGTCGTGACCGTCACCGACACTCCCGGCGAGCTGGTCGTGGCCGCCTCGACTGGCGCCCGTTCGAGCGAGATGTTGGGCCAGACGCTGCCCGCAGAGGGATCAATCTCGGGTGCCGTCATGAAGAGCGGCGAGGGCGTGTCCCTCGAGGACGTCAGCGCGGATCCGCGCGCCTTTCAGCCGGTCGTACGCGTCGGCCGGCACGGGCCGGCGGTGTTTGTTCCCCTTCGCGTCCGTGGCGGGGCAACCGGGACACTGATGGTCACCAAATTGAAAGGCAGTCCGCGATTTGACGAACGACGCGTTCGGCTTGTCGAGACATTCGCAGACCAGGCCTCGGCGGCGATCGAGTACGGTCGAGCGCAGACAGAATTGCGGCGGTTGGGCCTGATGGATGAGCGTGAGCGAATCGCCAAGGAGTTGCACGACGGGATCATCCAGTCCCTGTTCGCCGTTGGAATGGGTCTTCAGAGCACGGCACTGATTGCCAAGTCGCCGGATGTGTCGGCACGCGTTGAGCGCGCCGTCGAAGAGCTGGACAAGGTAATCCGCGACCTTCGGAACTACATCTTTGGGCTGCGGCCTGGCATCTTGGCCGATCGCCAGCTCGACCAGGCGCTGCACGCGTTGGGCGAGGAGACCCAGTCGCAGTCACGCACCGCGGTCGAGGTCGACGTCGACCCTGCCGTGGCAGCCGGGCTGTCAAGCCGGTCTGTAGACATCGTTCAGCTGACGCGCGAGGCGCTCTCTAACGTGGCGCGGCACGCCCGGGCCACACGCGCCATCGTTCGCCTGACCCGACGCGGCTCGAATGCGGTGCTGGCGATCGAAGACAACGGACTGGGTTTCGCACCGAACAGCGAGGCCAAGGGCTTCGGGATGGGCAACATGCGAGCCCGCGCGGCTAGCCTGGGTGGGACCCTCGAGATCGGCAGCCAGCCTGGCCAGGGAACCAGCCTGAGGGTCACCTTCCCGATTGATGCGCTACGGTCTGAACGGCGGAAGGACTGACGGATGGCCACGGATAGGATCCGGATCCTGCTTGTCGACGACCACGAAGTGGTGCGAGACGGTGTCAGATCGCTCATCAACGCCAACGACGACATGACCGTGGTCGGTGAGGCCGGTTCGGTCAGAGCGGCAATCGATCAGGCCGTCCGAACGAAGCCGGATGTGGTTGTCATGGACGTCCGCCTTGCCGACGGCAGCGGCATCGAGGCCACGCGCGAGATCCGCGCTCGCCTGGAGAAGACGCAAGTGTTGATGCTGACCTCCTTCGCTGACGACGAAGCGCTCTTCGCCTCGATCATGGCGGGCGCCGCGGGCTACGTGCTCAAGCAGATCCGGGGTGGCGAGCTCGTGCGTGCCATCCGGGAGGTCGGCGCCGGTAAAAGCCTTCTCGATCCTGAGGTTACGAAATCCGTCCTTGAACGCCTGCGCAAGGGCAAGACCATGCGCGACGAGAAGCTCGCTCGACTCTCAGCCCAGGAAGAGCGGATCCTGACGCTCGTCGCCCAGGGACTGACCAACGGACAGATCGGCAAGCAGCTCAAGCTCGCTGAGAAAACCGTCAAGAACTACGTTTCAACCATCCTGTCAAAGCTCGAGGTCGCGCGGCGGGCAGAGGCCGCCGTGTATCTGGCGCGGCACACCTCCATGCCCGGCGGAAACAGCTAGGCCCGCCCACCCCAGTCCACGAACAACAAGAGCTCCGGCGGGCCCATCCCGCCGGAGCTTGCCGTCCGTAAGTACTGTCACGCCGCGACTTTCTGCGCGACTATTGCCTTCTTCGGCTGCCTGGCCGCAAAGACTTCGAACACCAGCGCGCCGAGCACGACGATTGCCGCGAGCATCAGACCGACTGAAGCGAGTGTCGTGTAGACGCCGACCGTCCACCAGCCATAAGCGTTCAGGAGCATCGAGCGCAGGGTCTCACCCTGGAACAGGGTCGTCTTCTGCGCGGTCATGGTCGTGGCCTGCGACTGCAGCGACGCGTAGCTGGGGTCGGTTGTCGGAGTGGCCTTGATCTTCGCGTTCAGCGCCGACAGGTCGGTGCTGACCTGGGAGTAGGTCTTGCCATTGGCAACGCCCAGGAGGTGGATGCCGACGAAGTCGTTGGCGTAGATCCGTGCCTGGTTGCCGTCAAGGACCTGGTTGCCCGCCTGGTCGCGAATCTCCTGCGGGAACTTCGCCGGGTCGAGTGCTCCGCCGGTCTTGATCTGGTCAGGACCGGGGAAGTAGATCTGCTGCGCGGCCAGCTCATCGTGAATCTGGGAGGTCGTGAATGACCCCATCGCGAACGCGAATCCGCTGGCTGCCGCAAGCACGACGACGAGGACTGCCTGAAGACTGACGATCCGCCACCTCATTGCCGAGTTCATCTGATTTCTCCTTTGCCCCGCTGTCGAGGGGTTTTTCGAAAATTGATTGAGCTCCGGACGGCTCATGGCATCAGTGAACAACTGCTTGCGAACTCAGCGTTCGTGCCCTACGGTCCACTCCGAGGGGCCGATGGGCCCCCGGTAAGTGGGACTTTCGTCAGGTGGCGGGAGCCTTGGCTACGGCATCGAGAGTTGGGTCGCTGCGGTCAGGACGCTGACCGCTTGACTGTTGATCGCAACCGTCGAAACGCGGACGGCCCGTCGGCGGTGGACAGGGCAGCCACGATCCTTGCCGCAGCTTCCTCCGGACTCAGTATCGACGTGTCCACCCGGATGTCATAGACGGTGTCGGCGTGCGCAATGCTTGCGAACAATGCTGCCCCGCCCTTTGCGCGGTCCGATCGGAGTCTCTCACGCTCAATCGCGATCTCTACCGGACACCAGACGCAGATCAGCCATGCATCGCGTTTGGCAAACTGCGCGATCGCCAGCGCTATTGCGGCCGGATGCCAGAGCTCTTCCCGGAACTCGACGTTCCGTTCAGCACGACAATGCGGCCTGGCCTCATCCTGGGCGTGACACCTTAATTGACACCCTCACCCACAACTCTCTGACGCTCGCCGCCACTCTATGATCCTGCTGCGTCATCACGTTCGGTTCGCTTGGTGACGATGCGGTAGGGTGAGCCGGGGCTTGCGTCAGATCACCGACATCCAACTTGGCTAGCGCCGAAGCGCGTTCCTCTGCGCTCCGCGCCGGCATCCGTTTGGAGCTCGTAACCGTCGCCTGGATGTCGGTCGAGGCTGTCCTCGCAATTGGGGCTGGAGTGTCGGCGCGCAGCGTGTTGTTGACGGCATTTGGCGCCGACAGCCTGATTGAGCTTCTCAGTGGCGCCACTCTGCTCTGGCGCCTGCGGACGGAAAAAGCCGGTGGAGCTGGCGCTCGTCTCGAGTCAGTCGAACAGCGCGCAGTTTGGATGTCGGCTGTGATCCTGGTCCTGCTTTGCGCGTACGTCGTCTTGGCTTCTGTCTTCGGACTCCTGTTTCGGATCCAACCTGAACGGTCTTGGCTCGGGCTGGCGGTGTCCGCGGCTGCTGTGATAGCTATGCCTTGGCTAGCCAGCCGGAAGCGCGATGTCAATCGAACTGTTCAGAGCCCGGCCTTGCGGGCGGACATCGCGCAGGCCGTCACTTGCGCTTACCTGGCCGGCGTCACCCTGCTGGGCGTGGCAGTTAACGCGGTCACAGGATGGTGGTGGGTCGAGTACATTGCCGCGTTGGCGCTGCTCCGGTGGCTGGTTGCCGAAGCCCACGAGGCGGTGGAGGCAGCCAGAGCGGGCGAAGCGCATTCGAACCACAACTGAAAACTACGACCGCCTGAAGCAGTGAACGACCAGATGCCAGCCGCACTAAACTCAGTCGTCGAACACGTTCCAGCAGATCGCGCTACGACGCTGCTGGTCGTCAAGGACAAACTCTCGAAGGTCCCTGGGAATTCTTTCTCGCTGCCAGTCGCGTTCCTTGACGCGAGCCGACTCCCTCTCACTGGCAACAGCAGAAGCAGCGGCTGCCCTGATCGCGTAAGCCGCAGCTCCCAGGTCGTGGGCTGCCACGTGGGGCACCGCTGCTGCTTGCCCGGCCGCATA
>DATEGL010000044.1:0-8017 GCA_035280145.1 Candidatus Dormiibacterota bacterium
TGCCAGTGCGTTCCCGTCCCTCGGCTCACCTGGCTCCTATGTCGTGGTGGCGCACATCAAAGCCAGCGGGACGTCGCCCGCAGCCGGCTATGACACGTTCAGCGCGGCCAGCGTCTCCTGGACTGCCTGTGACTGGACGACCACAACACCCAACCCGGTCCAGCTGAGCGCGGGGCCGGCTCAGAACTTCAACGTGGCGGCATCGGGCCCGGGTTGTCTGAGCCCGACCTACCGCGTGTTCATGTACAACGTCGGCACGGGCTGGGTCACACTGAGTAACTGGACCCCCGGCTCGACAACTGACGGCAGCCTGACCTACGGCGTCGCGACGGGGTCACTCGCCAACGGCAACTACTCGCTCGACGTCCACGCCAACCAGGGCAACGTGACCATCGACCCGAACAACCCTGAGACCTGGGGCCTCAGCACGATGATCATCGGACCGGCGCCATGTAATTACGCGCCCAGCGTGACTGTGGCGGAAGGCAATCCGGCGGATGACGGTGCGGTTCTGCACTTCACCGCTTCGGTTGGCGGCAGCCCGTGTGCAACGCCGGCATACGACTGGTGGGTGTATGGACCCCAGCACCAGTGGATCGAGCTCACCACCGGCTACGTTTCCAGCAATACGCTGACGATCGACACGTCCTCTTTCAACTGGGGCGGCGGCATCGGCCTGCAGCCGGGGACTTACAGCATCGACGTCCACATCAAGCAGCCGAGCACACCTGCGACCAGCTACGACACCTACGCGCTCCTCTCCCTCACCCTGCGCGGATGCGTCGCCGGCTACGGCTGGGTCAGCCAGAACCCTGTGCCGGCGAGCAAGACCATCGGGGTCTACGCCGGCGCCGGCTGTGATGCACCGATGTTCCGGTACTCCGTGATGACACCCGGAAGCAGCACGTGGATTCTGCTCGCCGACTACAGCACGAACAGCGTCTACTACTACGACACCACCGGCAAGGCACTCGGCAACTATCTGTTCAAGGTGGAGATCAAAGAAACAAACTCCCCGCAGGCGGTGGACACCTTCATGTACGCGCAAAGTGCGGTGGTCAGCGGCTGATCGTCGATCGTCCTAAAGAAAAGAGGGGCCGGAGACCGGCCCCTCTTCGTTTTCAGGTCGCTGCGGCAGTGCGTTACGTCGAAGCCGCAATCTAGCGGCGTTCGCCTACCACCCGTGCCGGTGAGCCAGCCACCACCACATTCGGCGGCACGTCGCGTACGACCACCGCGCCCGGGCTGACAATCACGTTGCTGCCGATGTTCAACCGTTCGCTTACCGTGGCCCCCGTGCCAAGCAGCGTCCGCTCCCCGACGCGGGAATCGCCGGCCATCTTCACCCCCGGCGCGAGGCTGCACCCGTCGCCGATCACGTTGTTGTGCGCGATCACGACCCCGTTGTCGATGACGCAGCAGTCGCCAATCTGCACCGCCGCGTCGACGATCACGCCGGCCTTGATCACGTTGCCCACTCCGAGAATGGCGCTGGCGGAAACGTAAGCCCGGGGATGGATCACATTGGGCATGCTCAGACCGGCGGTGCGTACACGGTCGCGGAGCTGCAGCCGGAACTCGCGAACCATGATGTGCGTTATCACCGCACCCACGCCGCGTGACGTCAGCTCCTCCAGCTCGCGGCCGCTCCACACCGGCAGGCCCTGAAAAATCTCGCCCGCGCGACCCGGAGTGTCGTCCAGGTACGCGACGACCGCATATCCTCCCATGGCCAGCAGCGCTTCGGCGGCGGCAAAGCCTCCCTGCGACGCACCGTAGACCGCCACCACGCGCCCTGCGTCCCGACCGACGCTCACCTCGCTCTTCGCAGTCTTTAGAAGTGCCCGGACGTCGCTCTCCCGCACGATCCGGTCGCGAGGCAGCGACGATACATCCACGGCGGACTCCTCGACCAGTCGGCGAGCCGAGGCTGTCATTCGAGGCATGTCGTCGCCAGCCGCAAGAGAAGCGGCGATGACTTGTGGTTTCGCCGAACGCTCACGGATCTGCGCCGCCCTCGCCTCATTCGGCTCATCGAGGATGACGCCGACGACATCCTGCACAGAGACCTCCTGGCCGGCATCGGCGAACAGATACACGTAACCGTCAGACTCCGACTCCAGCGCGACCGATGCTTTCGTGGTCTCCAGGTCCGCCAGTTGCTGGCCGTGATGGACCTTGTCGCCGTCGCTCACGTGCCAGGCAACGATCACGGCCGCGTCCTCGTTGACGCCGAGCCGCGGCATGACGATCTCGTGCTCAGTCGCCAATCGCCCGCCTGATGCCTGTGACGACGTCCCTCGCGCTCGGGAGCAGCTCGTCTTCCAGCTCCTTGCTCGAAGGCAGCGGGCTGTCCGGTCCGCCGAAGCGAATGAAACGTCTGGTTCGCGATTCGGATTCAGCGAGGGCCGCCAAGACGGAAGAACCCCAGCCGGCACTCATCGGGCCCTCTTCCAGAGTGGCAACCACGGCATTGGAGCCGATCGAGCGCCTAATCTCAGCGACCGGCACCGGAGAAAGCAGATGGACCGCGATAACGTCACAGGCCACCTCGTGGTCCATCAGCAGCTGTCGCGCAGCGTCGAGAGCGATGGGCAGATTCCCGCCGTACGTCACGATCGCTGCATCCGCGTTGGCGAACCTGGTCAGGCTCAGGTGCAGCGACGGAAACAAAGACGAGCTGAGCGGCTTGACATAGAAGTCACCCAGCCGGCCGTCAGCAACGACGTCTAGCCGTTTCGCGTACAGCAGCTTGTTCTCGATGAACAGCACCGGCCCGGGCACATCCATGGTGGAGCGTTGAAGCAGCTCACCCGGACCCAGCATGGTCGACGGCGAAACCACGACCAGTCCGGGTATCCCGACGAACATGCCTTCCAACGATTGACTGTGGGTCGCTCCGTAGCCACGCCGGGCACCCATGGGAGTCCGGATGACGAGCGGCACCTGGACGGTCTCGTTGTATACCCAGCCGTACTTCGATGCGTGGTTCAGCACCTGGTCGGTGGCCAGACCGAGGAAGTCGCCGAACATCAGCTCCACGACCGGTCGCAGACCACGCAGCGCGGCACCCGTCCCCCACGCCACGATGCCGGCCTCGCTGACCGGCGTCGTGATGACGCGCTCGGGGAACTTCGTCGACAAGCCCTTCGCCGCCTTGAACGCGCCTCCGTAAGGGCTGAGCACGTCCTCGCCCATAAAGAAAACGCTGGGGTGGTTCGTGAGCAAGCCGTGCAGCGCTGCGTTGATCGACTCCACGTAGGAGATCGGCTCACCCGACCACGGCACCTCCTTCTCGGTGTCGGGCAGCATCGCGGCCGGTTCGCGCCTGGGCCTGGGGAGGGGGACGCCTTCGGCTTCTTCGAGCGCCTGCTCCACGATGGCGGCGACCTGGCGCTCGATGGCGGATGCCGTCTCTTCCGGCAGCTGCTTGCGCAGCAGCGCGATCGGGTCCTTCGCGCGCCACTGCTCGATCTCCTCTGGGTCGCGGACGTCGTCGCCCTTGCTGTGCGGCGACAGCCGGTACGTGTGGACGACCTGAAAGAACGGCTGCCTCTCCTGGCGGACGTAGTTCATCCGGTCGCGAAACATCTCGAAGAGGGTCGTGGCGTCGTTGGTCTCGATCTCGGCGGCCGCGATGCCGAACGCTGCGGCTCGGGCGGGCATCGAACCGCTCACCGCCAGGCTCGAGGGCGTCGACTGCGCGTACCTGTTGTGCTCGAGCACATAGAGGATCGGCAGTGACCGTAGAGCGGCGAAGTTCAAAGACTCGTACAGCAAGCCCTCGCCCAGAGTTCCGTCGCCGAGGAACGCGACAGTGATCACGTCCGATCGCTTCATCCTTTCGGCCAGGGCCATCCCGGTCGCGTTTCCTACCGTTCCACCAAGAATGCCGTTCGAATAGAAATTTCGGTAGTGAAGGTGCTGACTGCCGCCGCGGCCGCCGCACAGCGCCGAGTCGCGGCCCATGACTTCCGCGAACAGCTCCTTGAGCGGACCACCGTAGCCGAGGTAGTGGCCGTGTCCTCGATGGGTCCCGAAGACGATGTCGTCGCGCCGGAGATTTGCGCCGACTGCAACGGAGATCGCCTCCTGGCCGATGCACGTGTGTGTCGTGCCGGCGAGCTTTCCCCTGGAAAAAAGGTCGAGCAGCGTCTCTTCGGTCCGCCGGATCAGGCACATACGCTCGAACAGAGCCTCGGCACTGCCGGCCTCCGCATTGTCCACTCGCGCCCGCTGAGGTTCGATCAGGCTGTCACGCTCCCTGCCGGCCTTTCGTGGCCACGGCGTGCGTCATTTGCTCTGTCTCGGAGACCTGAAACCGAGAGGTGCGGCTCTCGGCGACCTCGCCGACCGCGTAGGTCGGATGCTGCATCGAGCGCGCGTGCATCCGCGCCAGGTATTCGCCCATGATGCCGAGCGAGAACAGCTGCGCCCCTGCGAATATCGCGATGATCGAAGCCAGGAACGGGAAGCCCGGAACGCTGCCACCCTCGAACACGTAGCGGACCACGACGAACAGCAGCGCCACGATGCCGAAAACGGTGAAGACGAACCCGACCAGGCTGGCCAGCTGCAGCGGCCACGTGCTGAACCCGGTGATCATGTTGACCGCGTGTACCACCAGCTTTCGGAACGTGTAGTTGGAGGCGCCGCGGCGCCGCGGCTCGTGGCTTACGGCGATGGCGTCGAATCTTGTCGTTCCCCACGTAAGCAGGACGTCCACGCTCACATACGGGCCGTCGTAAGCGGCGAATGCGTCCCGCAGCTGAGTGCGGAACATCCTGAAGGCCCCCGCCTTCCGCGCGATCTTCGCCCCCATCGCCGATTGAAGAGCGAACTTCGTGACCTGCGTCGCGACGTCTCTCCACAGTCCATGCTGCTCGCGCTCCGGCGTTCCGTAGACGACGTCGACCTGCTCGGTGAGCCGGGCCAGCAGCTTTGGAATCTCCTCCGGCGGATGCTGCAGGTCGTCGTCCATTGTCACAGTGACCTCGTTGCCGGCGAGGCGGATGCCGCACAGCAGCGCGTTGTGCTGGCCGTAGTTGCGCATCAGGTGGACGCCCCGGACCCAGTCGTTGCCCTCTACCTCCTTCTCGATCACGCTCCACGTTCCGTCGCTGCTCCCGTCGTCGACAAGGATCAGCTCGTACCGCGACGCGGCGGCGTCGAGCACCGGCCTGAGTCTTTCCACCAGCTCAGGCACAGAAGCCTCGCTGTTGAAGGCGGGCACCACGACGGAGATGCCCGGACCTCTCGGATTCATAGGCCGCAGGTTAACAAAAGGTCGTTCGCTGTCCTGCGGCGGCTAGCTTCCTGACAGGGCGGACTCGAGGTCGGCGATCAGGTCTGCCACGTCCTCCACGCCCACCGAAAGCCTGATCAATCCATCCCCAACTCCCGACCGCTGCCGTTCCTGCGGCGGGATCGACGCGTGAGTCATGCGGGCCGGGTGCTCGGCCAACGACTCGACCGCGCCGAGTGATTCCGCCAGAGCGAACACCTTGAGCCGCTCCAATACCCGCAACGCGGTCGTCTCGTCGGCGACCTCGAAGCTGACCATCCCGCCGAACATCCGCATCTGCCTCGCGGCGACGGATCGGTTCGGATGCGTGTCGAGCCCGGGATAGAAGACGCGCTTGACTCCTTTCATGCCCTGCAAGGCCGTCGCGAGCGCCATGGCGTTCTGGCTCTGGCGCTCCACGCGCAGGGCCAGCGTCTTGACGCCGCGAAGCAGCAGCCAGCAATCAAACGGCGAAGGCACTGCGCCGACCGCGTTCTGATGGAAGCGCAGCTGCTTCTCGAGCTCGCCGTCGTTGATCATGATCGCCCCGCCGACGACGTCGCTGTGGCCGCCGATGTACTTGGTCGCGCTGTGCACCACCACATCGGCGCCGAGGTGCAGCGGCTGCTGGAGATACGGCGTGGCGAAGGTGTTGTCGACGCAGACCATCGCGCCGTGGCTGTGTGCAACCTCGCTGACGGCATCGATGTCGACGACGCGCAAGAGCGGATTGGTGGGCGACTCCAGCCACACCATTCGGGTCCTGGGCTTCATCGACTGCTCGACGGCATCGACGTCAGTCGCGTCGACGGCGCTGAACTCCAACCCGTAGCGTTTCAATACCTTGTCGAACAGGCGGAATGTGCCGCCGTAGACGTCTTCCATGTACACGATGTGGTCGCCGGGGTTGAGCAGGAGCATGAGGGTCGTCTCAGCCCCGAGCCCCGACGAAAACGCGAGGCAGTGCCTGGCGTCCTCGAGAGCGGCAAGGTTTTCCTCTAGCGCATTGCGCGTGGGGTTGCCCGTGCGCGAATACTCGAAACCGTGATGCTTGCCGACTCCCTGCTGGGCGAAAGTGGTCGCCATGTGAATTGGCTGAACCACTGCCCCGGTGGCGGGGTCGGGTCCCTGGCCGATGTGCAGCGCGCGGGTCGAGAATCCCCAGTCGCGATGGTCGGACAACTCAGGCCTGGCCGCGGTGGGCGACGAACTCGAGCAGGTCCGCCCTGGTGATCACGGCAACCGGCGCCTCGTTTTCGATGACGAGGACAGCCTGCTCGCCGCGCAGGAGCGGTTCGAACGCGTCGTCGAGGGACGAATCGACCGCCACCTGGCTCAGCGGCGCGTCCATCGCGCCGGACACCGCCGTGGTGACGATGGAAGGGTCGCGGTAGACGCGGTCCAGCAGCGTGCGCTCTTGTAGGGTCCCCACGACGCCACGGCCGTTCGACTCCTCGACGACTGGCAGCTGCGAGATCCCGTAACGCTGCATCAGATCGATCGCCTCCCCCACCGACTTCTTCGCCTCGACCGTGACCAGCTGCGGCAGGCCTTTGGGATGCGTCGCCAGCACCTCGCGAATCCTCACGGCGCCCAGCCGCGCCAGGTATCCGTTCTGACGCATCCACTCGTCGTTGAAGAACTTGCTCAGGTAGTTGCGCCCGGTGTCGGGAAAGAGCACGACGATGACGTCATCCGGCCCACGCTCCGCCGCGATCGTCAGCGCCGCATGCAGCGCCAGTCCTGATGAACCGCCGACGAGGATGCCCTCCTCGCGCGCAAGCCTTCTCGCCGCGACGAAAGACTGCTTGTCGGTCACCTGCACGATCTGATCGACGATCTTGATGTTCATCGTGCCGGGCATGAAGTCTTCGCCGACGCCCTCCACCTTGTACGGCGCGATGGGACCCGAGTACAGCGAGCCCTCGGGATCGGCGCCGACGATGCGCACGCTCGGCTTCTGCTCCTTCAGGTACTTCGCCACGCCGCTGATCGTGCCGCCGGTGCCCATGCCGGCCACGAACACGTCGACCCGGCCGTCCGTTTGCTCCCAGATCTCCGGCCCGGTCGTGCGGTAGTGCGCTTCGGGGTTGCGCGGGTTGAAGTACTGGTTGGGCTGAAACGCGCCGGGGATCTCGCGCGCCAGCCGGTCGGCGACGGAGTAATAGGACTGAGGCGACTCGCGCTCGACGTTGGTCGGACAGACGACCACATCGGCCCCATAAGCCTTGAGCAGGCTGATCTTCTCGGCCGACATCTTGTCGGGCATGACGAAGACCATCTTGTAGCCCTTGATCGCGGCCACCATTGCCAGGCCATGCCCCGTGTTGCCTGAGGTGGGCTCGATGATCGTCCCGCCCGGCCGCAGCTGGCCCGTCCGCTCGGCTTCTTCGATCATGACCAGGCCGATCCGGTCTTTGACGCTGCCGCCCGGGTTCAGCTCTTCGAGCTTGGCCAGGATCGTCGGCCGCAGACCTGCCGTGACCTTGTGGAGACGCACCATCGGGGTGTGCCCAACGAGCTCGAGGATGGTATCGGAGAACTTCAATCTTTGTGGGGCGCCTTGCGCGCGCCCGGCGGCACCCTGACCCGGGATTCTATCGCCCTGTCCTCGCGATGCTCGGCGCTAAACCAGCGGTAGAAGATCACCCCCGCCGCGATCCCCATCGTGACCTTGCCGAAGATCATCAGCACCGCGCCGGCGAGCGTCTGGTCGATGAGCGGCGTCAACCC
>DATEGL010000045.1:0-7846 GCA_035280145.1 Candidatus Dormiibacterota bacterium
AGACAGGTCGCTGAACGGCGTGGCCACGGACGTCTTCGAGATGCCTGCGGTCGAAGAGGCGGCTTCTGCGATCTTGAACACGGTCATGCTCCAGCTGTTCGCCTACCACGTCGCAGTGAAGCTCGGCCAGGACGTCGACCAGCCCCGCAACCTCGCCAAATCAGTCACCGTCGAATAGCGAGCCTCTTTTTCCGCAATTTTTCGCCCAAAGTTGGGCGGGTTGGCCTGGCATTCTGCAAGTTTCCCGCCAAACGCTTTCCGGGCCGGCGGCCACAGCTGCGTGACGGCAGAATTGTTCTGTGCAGCGCATCGGCGTAGATGCAGTCTCGGTTGATCGGATCGCGCTTGCCGTAAGGCGGTCCGGCCAGGGCTTCCTCGACAAGGTCTACACGCGGGCCGAGCAGGCCTACTGCGCCGGCAACGAGGAACGCCTCGCGGGTCGCTGGGCTGCCAAAGAAGCGGTGATCAAGTGCTTCGATGGCACCGGCATCTGCTTTCCTCGCCGCCGCATCGAAATCCTGCCTGGCCCCAACGGCGCCCCCCGGACGCGGCTTCTGGGCGACGGGCGTGGCGCCCAGGTGGAGGTGAGCATCACTCATCACAGCCGCCTGGCCGTGGCGACAGCCCACCTCGAGATCTCCGAGGCATCGACCCTGCTGCCGGCGCCAGACGCGGTGATGATCCCCACCCGCCCCAAGGACGCCCACAAAGGCACCTTCGGCACAGTCGTCGTACTCGCCGGAAGCCTCGGCCTCACCGGGGCCGCATATCTGTCCGCGACGGCGGCGGCGCGCACGGGCGCCGGCCTGGTGAGGTTGCTGGTCGCGGATGCGATCTATCCCATCCTCGCCGCCAAGTGCACCGAGGTCATGGCGACCCCAGTGCCTGAGGTCGCGCCGGGGGCGGTCGGCCACGCGGCTCTGGACTCGATTCTGCGCCAGCTCGAAGGCGGGGAAGCCGGCGTCATCGGTCCGGGGCTTGGGCGCGACAGCTCGACGTGGCGCCTGGTGCTCGACCTGGCGGCGCGGGCGAATTGCCCACTTGTCATCGACGCCGACGGGTTGAACGCGCTGGCCGATTCGCCGCGCACGAAAGGCAAGCTCGGCCGTGACCGAGTGCTCACCCCGCACCCAGGCGAGCTCGCGCGCCTGACCGGCAAGACCGCTGACTCGATCAACGCGGACCGTCCGGCGGCGGCACTGAGGGCGGCCAGAGAGTGGGGTGCGATCATCGTCCTCAAGGGGGCGCACACGGTCGTGGCGCATCCGGACGGCCGCACAAGCGAGGATCCTCACGAAGTGCCCGTGCTCGCGACAGGCGGCACCGGTGACGTTCTGTCGGGGATTATCGGCGGGCTGATCGCCCAGGGCTCCGACGCCTTCGCCGCCGCCGTGACCGGCGTCTACATTCATGCCTCCGCCGGCCGGCGAATCGCGCAGCGCATCGGCGACTCGGGCTTGCTCGCCAGCGACCTCCTGCCCGAGATCCCGTTCGTCATGAACCTGCTGCGCCAGGGCGGGCTCTGAGCACCAACCCTCTCCGGTGGGCGGACATCGACCTCGAAGCGATCAGCTCTAACTGCGAGCGCATCCTTCGTCACCTCGCGCCGGGGACGAAGCTCTACGCCGTCGTCAAGGCCAACGGCTACGGGCACGGCGCGGTGCCGGTGGCACATGCGGCACTCGAAGGTGGCGCGACCGGGCTCGCCGTCGCGACTCTCGAGGAGGCGGCCCAGCTTCGCGGCCTGGTCGATCCCGAGAGCGTTCTCGTCATGGGCGGCCTCGTCCCGGAGCAGGCGGCGGCCGCCGCGGCGAGTGGATGCAGCATCGCGGTTTCGAACCGCGAGATGGTCGAAGCCCTGGCCGGCGTTGAGCAGACGGTGCCGGTGCATCTGAAGATCGACACCGGCATGGGTCGTTTCGGCGCGGCGCCCGAAGATGTGCCCGGACTCGCTCGCCTCATCGACGAATCGCGCGGCACGCGACTCGCCGGCACGTGGACCCATTTCGCGAAAGCCGAGTCCGACGAGGACATGACGCGGCGACAGTTCGAGCTGTTCCTCGACACCATCGCCCGATTTGAGAGCGGACCCGGTGTGCGCCATGTCTGCAACTCTGCCGGCGCGCTGAACCATCCCGACTTCGCGCTCGACGCGGTTCGCTGTGGCATCGCCATCTACGGCTGTGAATGGCCGGGCACGCAACAGGCGCTCGCTCTGCGCGCGCTGGTAACTCATGTGAAGACGCTGGAGAAAGACGCGACGGTCGGCTATGGATCGCTGTGGTCAGCCCCAGGTCAGGCCCGGGTGGCAACGGTAGCCATTGGCTACGCCGACGGCGTGCACCGCTCTCGCGCCAATCGCGGACACGTGTTAGTGCGCGGCCACCGTGCGCCGTTGATCGGCATGGTCAGCATGGACGCCATCACGCTCGACGTCACTGACGTGCCCGATGTTCAGGTCGGGGACGTGGCGACTCTGATCGGTCGCGATGGCGACCAGGTCATCACAGCAGAAGAGGTGGCCGAGTGGTCGAACACGATCAGCTATGAAGTGCTCACTTCAATCGGTCCGCGCGTCGAGCGGCGCCACTAGCTCCCTGAGCCGCTGCTCGGTCCGGCACTGCCGGCAGACGCGGAACGGTTTCCTGACCCAGCGTCCGCAGTCATTGGCGCACGGCTGGAGGTGGTGATGACACGCGAAGCAAAGCACGAGCAGATTCGACTCGTCGTCACTGCCGCCCCGCAGGATGGCCAGGCGATGATGGACCTGCAGCTGTCGCTCAGATCCCGGCACGCCGCAGATCTCGCAGCACTCGCCGCGTGACTCGATCAGCTTGCGCCGCCGGCCCGGTGTGAGCTTGAGCGCTCCCGTGCGGCGATTGTTGGCGTTGCGCATCCGCTCGCGAAAGGAGAGCTCGTTGAGCAGCGGAGAAAACGAATCGACCCGCTCACTCGAGCAGGCGGGGCACAGGACGCGAAGGTTCGCAGCGCGGGCCGGGAGGGCTTCGTCGACCCGGTACAGGTAGAGGTTCCACGGCCACTCGAGGCCGCAGCCCTCACACGCCTCGCCCGAGCGGCGGAGGACCACCGCTCGGGCCCCGGCCGACACGCGAAGCCCACCCGAACGCACGTTCGCCAGAAGCCAGTCTAGCCGCTCAGGCGGCTGCCGTCAGCGGTGGGGCCACCCCTGCCATGCGGTCCACGTCGGCCAGCCGCACGCGTTTCGCGCCGCCTGGCCCAAGCTCTGCAGCTGCGCCAGCTGCGCGGCCGTCGGTCGGGTGCCCTGGGTGAAGATCGCCCTTGCGTCCGCCTTCCACGCTTGGAGCGCCGACGTGCACGCGGCGGAAAGCGATGGGGTGGACGGCTTGGTGGTCGTAGTGCCGGTGCTCGCCGGGAAGCAAGCGCTGCGAACGGCGGCAAACAGCGGTTTGAGCGCGGCGCGCTCGGCGGCGTCTTCGGTCTTGTCTGCGACAGGGTCCGGATTAACCTGCGCCTGCGCTCGCTCCAGCTTGTCTTCCTGGCGGTCGCTCACGATCGCCGCCTTCAGAGCGCTGATCGCGGCGGTGCATTCAGGCGTGAGCGTGAGATGAAACACCGAGGTCGTCGTCGGCGCTGCGCCGGTCAGTGATTCGGGGTCGTGAGCCACTGCCGTCTGGGTCGTGAACGCCAGCGCCAGCGCCGCCCCGAATCCAGCTGCGACCTTGGTAAAACCGACGAGCTTGCGAATTTTACGCATCCGTAGCCTCCTCGCGTTACCCAGGTTGGGCCCGGACAGCTTAGTCGATCCCCGCCTACCGAGTCTTGGCCTCCACCTTCGGACGCTGCCACGACGCCATGGGCACCAGTCGGTTCCCGTCGGCGTCGCGCGGGTTCGCGATCGGGGTCACGGCGCTCCTGGAAACGAAGGCGAAGAATGCGACCAGGAACATGTTGATGGCGCCGATCTGCTGCACCGTCATGTGCAGCACTGAAAAAACGATCAGCAGGTTCACGAATGCCAGGATCAGACCCGAGACGGCGACCGGCTCGCGACCCCAGAGGGCGATCAAAGGGCGGACGGCTGCTGACAACAGCTTCATTACGCTTTCCCCCACGACAACGGGCCTCTGAACTCCCGCCACGATATCACCCGTTCGGAATAGTCGATCCCCCTTGCTATTTCAAATTGACGAAGGGCAGGTGATCCTAGACTGGCGGTACTGATGGCGGAACCCGCGGCACAAACTGCCTTCGCGGAAGAGGCGTTGACACATCTCGACACTCTGTACAGGGGAGCACTCCGGCTCACTCGTGACCCGGACCAGGCCCAGGACCTCGTCCAGGAGGCGTATCTGAGAGCGCTGCGGTACCAGCACAGCTACCAGGCCGGCACGAACATGAAGGCGTGGCTCTTCGCGATCATGCGCAACCTCTTCTGGGACCGTTTCAAGGGGTCGCGCAAAGATGACGTCAGCCTCGACGACCTCGGAGAGTTCGTGCTCTACGACAAGCTTCGCGACGAGGGGGCCCGGCCCGAGGCCGACGTGCTCGACAAGATCGCCGCTACTGAGGTCGTGGCTGCGGTGGACAAGCTGCCCCCGCTGCACCGGGAGGTCGTGCTGCTGGTCGACGTCGAAGGCTTCTCCTACAAGGACGCCGCCGAGACCCTTGGTGTGCCCATCGGAACGGTCATGTCCCGCCTACATCGGGCGCGCCAGCAGCTACAAAAATCCCTATATGACTATGCCGTCGAATCGGGTATCGTGCGGCCCAGCGGCATGAAAAGCGAGATGCCACAGCAATGAGATGTGAAGAGTGTGCGGACAAGCTCGATCGTTTCGTCGACCGTGAGTTGACCAATACCGAGGCGCTCGAGGTGCAGCTGCACCTGGAAGGCTGCCCCGACTGCATGGAGAACTACGAGTTCCAGGCGCATCTGAAGCGACTGGTCAAGCACTCCTGCGAATGCGACACGGCGCCGACGGCGTTTCGGGAAAAGCTGCGCCAGATCCTCAGCTAGCGCTCCAGGCCGCGCGGCTTTACGTCATAACTCCTGACGCGTCGCGGGATCGCGTCCTCGAGGTCGCGTCCGGTGCGGTGCGCGGAGGCGCGGACGTGGTGCAGCTTCGCCACAAGATGATGCCAAGAGGCGAGCTGCTTGCCCTGGCCAGGGAGCTGCGGGTGTTGATTAGGGACGCGTTGTTGATCGTCAATGACCACGTCGACATTGCGCTGCTCAGCGGCGCTGACGGAGTACACCTCGGACCTGACGACCTCTCGATCGCCTCAGCTCGACGCATCGCGGGCGACAGGCTGATCATCGGCGCGTCGGCTTCGTCAGTCGAAGCCGGACGCAAAGCTGTCGACCATGGCGCGGACTACATCGGCTGCGGCGCAACGTTCGCCACGCCGGTCAAAGCCGATAAGGGCGTCATCGGCCCAGATGGCGTCGCAGCGGTGGCCAGGGCGCTGGGGCCGACCCCGGTCTTTGCCGTTGGCGGCATCGACGAATCCAATCTCCAACAGCTGATTGATCGAGGCGTGAGGCGCGTGTGTGTCATCCGCGCCCTAAGCGAGGCGGCCGACCCCGAGCAAGCCACGCGGCGGCTGCGTGCGATGCTGAGTGCCGGATGAGTATTCAGGGAGTTGGTGAGCTCGGCCTGCTGGATCGTATCAAGCGGTATCTGGCGACCGGGGCCGGCACCGATGACGCTGCCGTCATCGCCGACGCGACGGGCTTCGTGGTCGCGAGCTGCGACATGTTCGTCGAGGGAGTGCATTTTGACCTGGGCTGGATGAGCGCAGAGGATATCGGTTGGCGCTCCCTGGCGCTCGCCCTCGGCGACCTGGCCGCAAAAGGCGCGGAGCCCGCGTGGGCGCTGACCTCGGTCGCCCTGCCCAGGCGCTGGACGATCACTCAGCTGACTGGGCTTTACGCGGGCATGGCCGAGCTCGCGCAGAAGTACAGCCTCGCCATCGCCGGCGGTGACCTGAGCTCGATCGACGGTCCCGCGGTGCTGTCGTTGACCGTCGCCGGCCGCACGAACGCCGTGCCGCTTTCCCGCGCCCTCGCGGAACGCGGTTGGGCGGTTGCGGTGACGGGTCCACTGGGCTCGGCTGCCGTCGCGCTGCGAGAGCGCCGCGTGCTGAGGCTCGAGCCCCTCATCGAAGAGGGACGTCGCCTCAACGAGCTGGCGCTGTGCTGCGGCGACATTTCCGACGGTCTCGTGCGCGAGATGGAGAAGTTCCTCGCCATGTCGGGTGCCGGATGCGAGCTCCGCGCCGACGACGTTCCGCGAGCCCCGGGGGCCTCGTTGGTCGATGCTCTCACGAGCGGCGAGGAGGCCGCCCTGGTCTGCATTGGTCCGCAAGAGACGGTCACGAAGGCCGGATTGCGCGTCGTGGGCAAGATGACTGAAGAAAATCGCGTGAAAGTGATCGGCGCCGAGCTCGAGAGCAGTGGCTACGACCACTTTGCCTGACCAGGTCACGAGCTCTCCCGCCGAAACTGAGAGCGTGGGTCGAGATCTTGGCGAGCGTCTGAGACATGGAGACGTCGTCTTGCTCACCGGCGAGCTGGGCGCCGGCAAAACAACTTTTGTCCGCGGCGTCGCCGAAGGCATCGGCTCACAGGCTGACGTCGCAAGCCCGACGTTCCAGCTGGTCCGCATCTATCCCGGTCGCGTCCAGCTCGCGCACATCGACCTGTATCGCATAGAGAACAGCGCCGAGCTCCGCGATCTTGGTCTCGAGGAGCTGGCGAGCCAGGGCGCGGTGGTCGTGGAGTGGGGGGAGCGTCTGGCGGTGGACGGGGCGATGCACATCGAGATCGAGCACCTCGGCGGCGATCGCCGCCTGATCAGGACGTTGCGTGACCTACGTCATTGACACCTCGGGGCCTCGCTGGGTCGTAGCCGTCATCGATGACGGCGGGCGAGGGCGCACGTTGATCGAGTCGACCGGGCGTCCCGACCTCCCGGGGATCTTTCGCGACCTCGAACGACCGACCCGGATCGCAGCGGCCACCGGTCCCGGTTCGTTCACGGGCCTCCGCGTGGGAGTCTCCTTCGGGCTCGGGCTGGCCATAGGCCTCAGCATCCCGATCGTCCCGCTGCCGAGCCTCGAGCTGCAGCGGGCGCGCAGCACCGTCCCGGCGACGGCCGTGATCGAAGCCGGGCGCGGCCGTGTGTATTACCAGCTCCCCGGTTCCACGCCGGCGCACGGCGAGCCTGCGGACGTGCCGATTGGCAATCCGCTGGTCGGCAACGTGACGCCCAAGACCGAGGCGGCGCTGCTCGCCGCGCGGCACCGGTTCGTGCCGCCGGAGGACCTGCGCGACTTCGCAGAAGCCGCCAGGAAGCTCCTGGATACGGCGCGCGAAGTGCCGTATCGTAGTCTCGAGATCGAGTACATGCAGTCCTTCTCTCCGAGGCGATAGATGGTTCAGCTGAGGCAGGAGTTCGCCCTGGAGATGATGCGAGAGTCGGACGTCAGCACCGTGCAGGAGATCGAGCGCGAGATCTTCGCCACACCCTGGCCGCGCAACGCCTACTACCGCGAGCTTGCATCGCGCGCCAGCGCCCACTACGTGGTGCTCCGCCAGGAGGGCCTAACCGAGCGCCCATCTGGCTACCGAGGGTCGGATTTCGACCCCACGATCCTCGGCTACGGCGGCATGTGGCGCATGTACGACGAGGCGCACGTCACCACGATCGGCGTCCGCCGCGACCTTCAGCACCGTGGCTACGGCCGCATCATCTTCGCCGGTCTCGTCCAGGCCGCTTACGACATGGGGGCGAAGTGGGTGACGCTCGAGGTTCGGACCACCAATGAAAACGCGATGAAGATGTACGAAGGCTTCGGCTTC
>DATEGL010000046.1:0-6504 GCA_035280145.1 Candidatus Dormiibacterota bacterium
TCTGCAGGCGCTTGATCTCTCGGGCGCAGAAAAACGCCTCGTCGACTGGGTCGGCCTCACGCGCCACCACCACCGCGGGCCTCGTCTGAGATTCCTCGGCGCGGAGAGAGCGGGACGTGCGAGCGGGTTGCGTCGCGGTCAGGACTCGCTCGCCCGCGTCCAGCGCTTGCTGTGAGCAACGACGGCAGACATCGAGGTGGCGCGTCGTCGCGTCATAGACGGTGACGAAGTCGTCGCTGAGCAGGCGAGGCACCGTGCCGCGGAAGCCGTAAATCGACTGGTCGGGGTCGCCGACCACGACGAGGTTGGGCCGCGACTCGGGTGGCGCGATGAGGCGCAGCAGCTCGAACTGCGCGGGGTCGACGTCCTGGAACTCGTCGACCAGCACAAGGCGAAACTTCGCCTGCACCCGCTCTTGCAGTGAGGGATTCGACTGCAGCAGCTCGATGACGCCGGAGATCAGGTCACGAAAATCGGTGAGGTTCGCCTTCTGCATGCGCTGCTGATACGCCTGGTAGACGGAGGCGAGCACCTGCAGACGCTCACCGGCGCTGGCTTCGGCGGCGAGCTGCAGGGCCGACGGATGCACGAGGTTTTGCTTCATGAGCGCAACGAACGCCAGCAGGTCGTGCGCAAAGGAGTCGGAGCGGCGTACACCGTCGAGCGAACCGAGCACGCTCGCGTCGAGGCCGGCGAGCACGTTGCGCATGACGATCCACTCCTGGAAGCCGTTGAGCAGCTGCCGCTCGCGGTCTGGCGCGTTGTCGCGCAGGAGTCGGCGGCAGAAGCTGTGGAAGGTCGAGATCCAGGACTCTCCGTAATCGTCGTGTAGCCGCTCGTCAATTCGACGCGCGATCTCGCCCGCGGCTCCGGTCGAGAAGGTCAGAACGAGGATCTGATCGCGGCCTGCGACGCCCTGACGCACGGCTTGCTCATAGAGGCCCACGAGAGCATGCGTCTTCCCCGTGCCCGGTCCTGCCAGCACACGAAGTGGTCCATGAATTTCCTGGATGTCGAGCAGCAGCGAGGTCTCCCAGTGGCGGCGGGCGACCTGATTATGCGGTGGCTCGTCTCCTTGATTCAGCCCAGGCTGTTAAGGGCGTCCAGGCCGAGAGCACGAGCGCCAGCAGGAACGCCATCTCGAGCCAGGGCCACTGGCTCAGGTGAGGGCTCTCGCCTCGGAGGTAGAGGTAAGGGCTGGCCAGGAACCAGCCGATCGCCAGGGGCAACCGCCACGCGAGCCCCGGGCGCTCCTCCCACACCATCCACCCGGCGACCGCAAGCATGACCAGGTCGGAGCCGTGCAGGTAGGGTGCGATGACGAGCGAGCCGACGATGGCGAGCGGCACCACCAGACCAGGTGTCTGGCGCAGCCTGAACGAGGCAGCCAGGACAGCGCCCACGATCAACATGCGCAGCACGGCCGCGGTCAGACCTGAAACACCGAGCGCGCGCTGCAGAGTCAGGGAATCCGCCCCCCTGGGTAGCGATCCTCTGAGCTGCGTGATGTACGCCAGAGTGCCGTCGAGTCCCACGGTCAATAGCACCACGGTCGCCACGGCAAGACTTGTTCCGACCCAGGTGGCAAAGGCACGCCAGCGCCAGGCACATAGAAGCGCAAACGGCACGAGGATCGCCGTGTTTGGCTTCAGAAGGATCGCCGTCATCGCGAGACCGGCGTACACGTCTCGCCGGTCGCGCGCAAAGCGCCAGGCGACCACCGCTCCGGCGGCAACCAGCGGAGCCACCTGCCCGACGTTGATCGCGTGCATGACCCACCAGGGCCCGAGCGCGCCCACGACGGCGATCCACCGGCTCCATCCCGTGCTCACCGACGCCCACACGAGCGCAGCGGCAAGCCCTAGGAACAGGAAGGCGGCCCAGAGGACGTATGCGGTCCGGTACGGAAGCGGGGTCAGAGGGACGGTGATGAAGGCGACGGTCGGCGGACTCAGGAACGGCTGCACCCGCTGGTCCGGCGAGAGACGGCTCTGCTCGACACCGACGAGCGCCTGGTCATAGATGTGCGACCAGCCATCCTGTACGCCGACCTGGCCGGCCGCGATGTAAGTGTGGAAGTCGACGCTGATAGGGTCGTGGCGGATGAGCAGATCGAGCGAGAGCGCAACGGCCACCACCCCGAACGCGGCGACGAGCCACGCCCCCTTCTCCAACGACGGATTTGCACGACTGAACAACGCCGCCCCCCGGTTTGAAGCTACCCGCCCCTCATCGAGCGTTTCCGATGGTTGCCATTAATCGGAAACGCGCGGCCTTCCGCCTACCGACAACTCCGTTGCGGACGGCGTCGTGGCCTGTGCTGGCGGGACTGACCATCATCCTCGCGCATCTGCCTGCCTTCGTGCATCGCCTGCTCGATGGGGACGAGGCGATCTATGGCTCGATGGCGGTCCTGATGAACCTGGGCGGCGGCCTTTACGACGCTGGCGGCATTGACAACAAACCCCCGGGTGTGTTCTGGGTCTATGCAGTCCTGTTTCGGCTGTTCGGCGCCTACCAGATGACCGCGGTTCATGCCGCCGGGGTTGCGGCCATGGCGGCCACCTGCGTGGTCATCTTTCTCATTGCTCGCAGCCTGGCCGGTCCCCGGGCCGCCCTGCTCGCTGCGCTGAGCTACGGGATCCTGACTGCCGCGGGAAACCCGCGCCTCCTGGCGGCGAACACTGAGGTCTTCATGATGCTGCCGCTCGCAGCGTCCGTCCTGTTCACCCTCAAGCACCAGTGGTTCTGGGCGGCGGCGCTGCTCGTGGCGGCGGGAGCGTTTCGCCAATCGGCGGCGGTCAACGTCGCGCTGGTGGCGCTGGGGATCGTCTCGTTGGAGCCTCGTGCCGAGCGCTGGCCTGCGGCGCGTTCAGCAGGCCTGGGACTGCTGGCCGGACTCGCCGCGGGCGCCGGTCTCGTCGCTCTAACCGGCTCACTGCCTGGCTTCTGGCACTGGACGATCGCGACGCTGGTCGGTTACGCGTCGACCAACTGGACGCCGGCATTCGTCTGGATGCGCGCGCAGGACAGCGTCGTCCCCTTCCTGATCGACATGGCCGTGTTCTGGGTTGCGGCGATCGCACTCGCAACTCGTTGGCGGACTCTGGCGAGTGGGGTTCGGCTGATGGTGGTGTGGCTTGTGCTCGCGATGGCGGGCTCCCTTGCCGGCGGCCATCTGTCCTGGCACTACTTCATCCAGGCCATGGGCCCGCTGGCCGTGCTCGCCGGCCTGGCGTTCGATCGCTTCAGGTTGAAGAAGGTGGTGGCGGCAGCAGCGGTCGCGGGCATCGCCATTCCGGCCGCCGCCTGGTGGGGGTTCGACCTGACGGCCGACCCTCTCACGTACGACTTCAGCTCTCCGCCACAGCATCCGGCGGTGGCGGCTTATATCGCCGCAAACACCAGGCCGTCCGACCGTGTCTTCGTCTGGGGCGACTGGCCCGCGCTCTACGTCGAGTCGGACCGCGTCATGGCGTCGCGTTTTCCCGGCTTCCTGCGCGGGTTCGCTCGCGGCTCCGACGTGCCACCGAACAGCTGGGACACGTCGCCTGACGTGTGGCCCCTGCTGCAGGCCGACCTGGCTGCACATCCGCCCGCGCTGATCGTCGACACGGCGGCCGGGGACTGGAGCGACTTTGGGAGATATCCGATGACCAACTACCCCGTGCTGGCCAACCTTGTCGCCGGCAGCTACCACCAGGTGGCAACCATCGATGGGGTCGTGATCTACGCGCGCAATGGGCTGGGCACTCGCTAGGCCGACAAACCACTCGGCCGGCGCGGCCGCTTGATCTCGAGGATGCGCGGCTCTGCGGCCGCCACCGCAACCAGCCGGTCGAACACCTCGAGAGCGCCGTCATCAGGAACCCGCTCGCGAAGCCGCACGTACGCGGCGGTGCCGTCAGCGAAGGCCAGGGTCGGCGTGCCGAACACCCCGAGCTCATTGACGCCATGCCGATGATCGCGGGCAAGTCCGTCGAGGATCGACTGGTCTGCCACATCGGCGCGAAACCGCTCCGGGTCCAGCCCTGCCGATTCCGCGACTCGGGTCACGACATCGACGTCGTCGAGGTCGAGGTAGTCGCGATGCCTGGCCGCAAGCAGCGCCGGATGCAATGCGGCGAAGCGCTCTTGACGGCGAGCCGCCTCAGCGGCCTGAAATGCAAGCCTGCCCATCACAGCGTCAGACGCTGAGGCACCCCACACGGTCCAGCCGTCATCCTTGGAGTTCACCTGCGTGAGCGAGAAGTACCGCCAACCCACATCCAGGTCGCGGCCCGAGGCCCGGACCGCGTCGAGCAGCTCGGCCAGGCGATAGACGTACGGACAGAGGTAGTCGAAGTAGACGTCGAACGTGATCCGCTCTGACGTGGGCAAGGCAAAGACACCAACGCGCGTTGTGCCGACGCGTATTCCCGACAGCTGGGCCTGGATGCGCCCTGACATCCTTTTTCGCATCGTTCCCTTCACGCTTGCATTCGGGATCGCATACGCGATCAGCGGCAGGGCAAGGTGGTTGGGCCTCGAGGCCGGCAACCTCGAAGCGCAGGTGGCGTTCGGGGCGATTGCGGCACCGGTCATGTTCGTCGCCGCCGTGGCCGTTCAACTGTTGCTCACGCGGAGACGCGGAGCGCTGAGCGTGCCCGCGGGGCCCGGCGACACCTGGTTCCAGACGGGCTTCTACGTCGTGAACGGCCCGGTTGAGGAAGCGTTCTTTCGCGGCCTCGTCCAGGGCGGACTCAGCTTGTGGTGGGGCTCGCCGCCGGCTTTTTTGCTCGCCACCGCTGCCTACGTCCTCTATCACCGCCTCGGCCGCTGGACGTGGTCCGACACCCTCGCGACATCCCTGGTAGGCGTTCCGCTTGGGCTTGCGTTCTGGCTGCTGCCCGGCCCGCCTTCCCTGCTCGGCGTGTCGCTGGCGCACATCGCCGCTACCTGCGGGTTCCTCGGACCGGGACCTTACCTGCTACAGAGACTGCGCCTGCTCTAGGTGATCCAGCTCGAGCCGCGGCAGCGGGCGATTCTCGTCTGGGCGGGCCTCGCCGTGATCGTCACGTACTTCGAAGGATCGATCCTGGTCATCGCGCTGCCGGCGATCGCCACCGAATTCCACTCCAACACCCTTGCGCTCTCCCAGCTGGGGTCCGTGCTCGCGGTTGGTACCCTCGGTGCGCTGCCGCTGGCCACGCTCGCCGATCGGTTTGGCCGCAGGCGACTGATCGCGCTCGGAGTCGCCGGCCTGTCGCTCGCGAACCTGATCAGCGCCTTCGCGCCTTCGATCGCGGTGCTCGCCCTGTTGAAGCTGTTCGCGGTCACCTTCGAGGTGCTGGTCGTCGGGGTCGTCACCGCCTTGATCGTCGAGGAGGCCCCGGCAGAGCATCGAGGCGCGGCAGTCAGTGTGGTCGCGTTGATGTCGGGCGCCGGCATCTTCGTCGTCGTCGTGGCCTACCCGCTGCTGGCGCCACACTGGCGATGGCTCTTTTACGGGTGCGCTATCGGGCTGCTTCTTGCTCCGCTGGTCTGGTGGCTCCTGCCTGAGAGCAGAGAGTGGCAGCGCGTGCGCGTCTCGGGCTCAGCGCTCCGGCTGCTGATGAGCCGGCAGTGGCGTCGCCGCGTGGCTGTCCTGGCCGGAACGACCGGATTGCTCGCCGTGCTCCTGGAGCCGGCCGGGCTTCTCTATACGGTGTTCGCGAGCTTCAGCCTGCACTGGTCGACCGTCGCCATCAGCATCCTGATCATCGTCAGCGGGATCGCCGGCGCGGGCTCGTACCTGGCGGGCGGCTACCTGACAGACAGATTCGGCCGTCGGGGTCCCGCGATCGCGCTCAGTATCGCGACCGCCGCCTCGACCAGCCTCAGTTTCGCCACCGGTTCCGTGGGATTTTTCGTCGGTAACGTGCTCTGGAGCGCCTTCGCAAGCGCGAACACGCCGGTGTTCGGCGCCTGGTCTGGGGAGCTGTTTCCAACTCGCGCCCGCGCCACGGCCGAGGCTATGCTCGGCCTGGCCGGTGCGGTGGGAAGCATCGTGGGCTTGCAGCTGGTCGGAGTCCTTGCTGGGTCGGCCGGGCTTGGCGGGGCGATCGAGCTCGGGGGCGTCGCGGCGGTTGCGGGGGCCCTGCTGCTGTTCCTGCTCCCGGAAACCAAACAGCAGCCTCTGCCGGAATAGCGCTACCGGGAGGGCGTCTTGAAGAGCACTCGATTCGAGGATGGATCGACCGTCGCCAAGCCGCCGGCTTCTTCGGTCAATCGCACCTCGCCGCGCTCCAGGCGGTTGATCACGTCGTCGAGGTCGCGCCTGGTCGGCAGCTCGACCGTGAAGCGGCGCAGTCCGGCGGACCCTGGCGGCGCGGGCTGCGCGCCGTGGCCCGCCCATTCGTTGAGGCCGAGGTGATGGTGGTAGCCGCCCGCGGAGATGAAGCCGACACCGGGCACATGACCCATGACGTCGAACCCGACCAGGTCGTGATAGAAACGAAGCGCGTCGTCGACGTCGGCGACGTG
>DATEGL010000047.1:0-4225 GCA_035280145.1 Candidatus Dormiibacterota bacterium
CTCAGGTTCTGCGAACCAGGCCGGCGAGCCCACCCGGCACGAAAAGGACAAACGCTACGAAGAGGGCTCCGAGGATGAGCTCCCATCGGTCGACAAACGTCGACAGTCCCAGCTGCGCGAACAACACCAGGAATGCGCCCAGCACCGGGCCGATTAGCGAGCGAGCGCCGCCCACCACCACGGCGACCAGCGCGAGGCCCGAGACTGTCCAATACAGGAAGTCGGGCGTTGCGTAGCCATTCGACATGGCAGCCAGTGCGCCCGCAATCCCGGCAATCGACGCCGCGACGATGAAAGCTGCGAAGCGGTAGCGAAACGTCGGACACCCCAACGCTCGCATGCGCCGCTCATTCTCGCGGATGCCCTCTAGAGTCTTGCCGAAAGGTGATCTGGCGAGGACCTGAAGCATGGTGAAGATCACTATGAGCACCACCAGGCACAGAACGAAAAAGGCACCGCGCTCGTAGAAGGAGACGTTCAACGCATCGAGACCCGGTAGCGTGGGGCGCGGGATGCCGATCAGGCCGTCGGTGCCACGGGTCAACGAAGTCCAGTTGACGGCAAGCCCCCAAAGCATCTGGGCGAAAGCGAGCGTGAGCATCAAGAAGTAGATGCCGCTCGTGCGCAGCGACAGGGCACCGATCGGGATCGCGACGAGCGCAGCAGCGGCGGCTCCCACCAGCAACAGTGGAAACAGTCCGTCCACACTTCGCAGCGCGAGCAGGGCGCACGCGTACGCGCCCACCCCATAGAAGGCGGCGTGCCCGAAGGAGGGTAGCCCCGCATAACCGAGAAGGAGGTCGAGCGACATCGCGAATATGGCGAAGATCAGCGCTTGGGTCGCGATGTAGATCCAGAAACGCGGCGCCCACATTGGAATCGAGGCAAGCCCTAGCGCGAGAAGGCCGGCCAAGGCAGCGTAACGAGCCGAACCCAGGCGACCCAGGATCACGATCGACGGCCGAGCAGCCCGGAGGGCCGCACCACCAGCACCCCGGCCATCAAGGCGAAAATCAAACCGATCGCAAACTGCGGGAAGAGGGTGGTGCCGACGACGTAACCGAGGCCAACGACCACCGCACCCAGCACTGCGCCTTTGATCGAGCCCAGTCCGCCCAAGACCACGACGACCAGCGCCAGGATCAGGACGTTTGCGTCCATTCCCGGATAAATCGCGAACTCGGGTGCGGCGACCACGCCGGCGAGCCCGGCCAGACCTGCGCCGAACGCAAATGTGAACGTGAATACCCTGGGAAGGTTGATGCCCAACAGGCCGGCCATCTCTTTGTCCTCGACGCCAGCCCTCAACACGGCGCCGACCCGCAAGAAGCGCCATCCCACGAGCAGAAGAGCGGCGACCACGATCGCCACTCCCAGGATGAACAGACTGTACGAGCTGAACGTCGCGCCGAAGAGCTGGACGGCGCCGCCCAGGCCGGGCGGCGGCGCGAGCGAGCGGGTCGTCGGGCCAAAACGCGAGCGAAGCAGGTCGACAAAGACGAGCGTGAAACCGAACGTCAGCAGCACCTGCGCGAGGTGGCCGTGCCGGTAGAGACGCCTGAAGAACACCACCTCGAGGGCCGCCCCGAGCAGCGCGAGCAACAACGGTGCCACCAGGAGAGCGAGCCAGAAGCTGTTGGTCGTCACCACCACGGAATAGGCGATGTAAGCGCCGACCATATAGAAGGACCCGTGCGCAAGGTTGAGCACGTCCATGACGCCGAAGATGATCGACAGGCCAGCGGCGAGCAGAAAGACAAGGCCGCCGAACGACAGCCCGTTGATGATCAGTTGAAGCGCGGTCGCGATGGCGAGAAGGTTACTTCCCTGGGTCGGCCACCCCTGGGTACTGGTCGATCACCTGGTTGGTCCAGCCCAGCTTTGGGTCTTTGACCGTCTTGCGGATGTAGATCGTCTGGACCACGTTGTTGGTGTTGGGATCGAATCGGAAGTCACCGCGTGGGCTCTTGAAGCTGACATTGGCTATCGCCTTCATGAAGGCATCTTTGTCGTCGGTCTTCCCTTTGACTGCATTGAGCGCCTCCACAATGACGCGTGCCGTGTCAAAGCCCTGAACGGCGAAGACGTCCGCCTGCCGGCCGTTGAACTTCTTGGAGTACTTGGAGACGAAGTCCTGGTTCTCTTTGTTGGTTAGGGTCAGCGCCCAGTGGAGACCGCTGATGGCGCCGTTGGGTGCCGCGTCCCCAATCGCTGCAAGAACGTCCTGCTCGACGAAGAACCCGGCCGCCGAAACGAGGCTCAACTTGCTCCACGTGCCGAGCTCGGCCGCCTTCTTGAGAAAGGTGACGGCGTCGGTGCCAGACATGAAGGAGTAGATGCCGTCGATCTTGGCGGTCTGGATGGCCTGGACGAAAGGCGTCTGGTCGCCGTTGTTGGGGAATGGGGTGGCGACGTCGGGGCCAACGATCGTGCCGCCGCTGGCGGTGAAGGTCTCCTTGAAGGACGCGACTGATTCCAGGCCCGCGCCGTACTTCGCGTACACGAGTTGGATCCTCTTCTTGCCCAGCTTCTCGGCGACATATGTACCCACCGGGTGTGCGGGCTGCCAGTTGCTGAAGGAGGTCCGGTAGATGTAGGGCGACTTTGCGGCTCGGGACAGCGAGTTGACGCCGGCGTTGGCGATCAAGGTCGGCATCTTGAGCCCGTCGAGGTAGTTACGGTTGCCGGCCGCGTTGGGACTTGAGACGTAGCCCGCCACCATATCGACGCCGTCCTGCTCCACGACTTTCTTCGTCGCGGCGACCGCGTCGGCCAGGGCGACTTGCTCGTCGGCGGTGACCATGGTGATCTTGCGGTTGCCGGCCTGGTTCCCGACCGAGTCGAAATACATCCGCATCCCATTGGTGATGCTGGTGCCGAGCTCGGCGTAAACACCGGAATAGGGCAGCACCACGCCGAGCTTGAACTCGGGGCCGGTGGGACCGCTGGGACCCGATGTCGTGGAACCGCCGCAGGCGGCGAAGACGGCTGCTCCGGCGACGGTCAATCCAAGCTGCAGAAACGCGCGGCGGTCGAGCGGGTCAGCCAGCTTCTGATCGAGGTAACGCTCGATCTGGTCCCCCATGCTTCCTCCTCCTGGGCAGATCAGGCGCGGCTGAGTCAAGAGCATTCATAAGCTGAGATGACTCCCGCCGATCCTCGCCCGAGCAAACATTGCGGCAAGGCGAATGGTCTGTCAAGTTTCACGTCTGGCGTCGAGAATTTGCAGCAAGGCGCGCTTTCCGATATAGGCGTGCACCAGCTCGTACTTGGATGATCGCGATCCCGATTATGAAGGCGTTGATGCTGGGTGCCCGCCGAGCCGCCAGGTAGTAGGCGGGCGCTGAGATCAGCTCCGTGTCGCCGGAGACGCGGCGTGGACCCCGGATCACCGCTTTCAGCGAGAGGCGGAAGCCAGTTTTCAGCGGCAAAAGCCGGATCAGCCGCGCGGCTTGCCGATCGAGAGGTAATAGGACTCTGCGCGAGCTTTGAGCAGCTGGTTGTACTCGAGGAAGATTTGTCTTGCCCTGGTGCCGATCCAGTCCCGCGGCAGGAGCCCAGCCGGCAGGTCGGGGTCTATGAACGGAAAGTGCCGGAACTCGTGAGTCAGGAGAAACCGGCTCTTGAAAGCCTGAGCCGGCGTGAGATCACAGTTCGTGTGCAGTTTCGCGTCACGGGAGAGCCCGGTCCGGGCGCGGTGGTAGAAGCTGTCGTAACGCGCAGCGATCGACTCAAGCTCCCAGGCGCGAGCCACGAGCGCCTGCGAGTCCTTGGGGCTCGACAGCTCCCCTCTAACCACTGTGACCGAACCCTCAACGCCCAACCGGGTGATGATCTGCCGGACTTCTTCGCGCAGGTCGTGCGGGGAGATCAGCACGCCGTTGCCGACCGCACCCAGGCCCGCAAACAGCAGCGCCGATCGCAGGCGGTCTCGGAGTTCCCGAGTACGCTCAGGCACCGAGTACGCCACCACCAGCCAGCGACCGTCCCACTCCTTGCGAACGCCGGCATAAATCCTCGCGGTCCCTTCGGTGATCAGAGGCTTGCCGGCCGGGCCCAGGGAGTAGCTGGTCCGGCTGAGATGGCTCAGCCAACCCTCGCTAGCCATGCGCGACACGGCAGATCGGAGCGAGCTGGCGCCGATGCGGAAGTCCGCTCCCAGTCTGATGAGCGTTGAGATCGAAACCCCGGCCGGGGTCAGAGGCTGGACATAGTCGCCGAAAAG
>DATEGL010000048.1:0-3283 GCA_035280145.1 Candidatus Dormiibacterota bacterium
CGCACCATCTCGGCGGCAAGGTCGACCCCGGCCGGGCGCGAGAGTACGGGCCGGCGCTTCTCTCGGTTCGCGAGCCGAACCTGCTGTTCCGCGGGCTTCACGGCGAGCTGCCCGTTTGGATGAGCCACGGCGACCACGTCACCGAGATGCCACCCGGCTTCGAGCTCCTCGCCACGAGCGGCAACTCGCCGGTCGCCGCATTCAGTGACGGCAAGGGCATCTTCGGCATCCAGTTCCACCCCGAGGTCGTCCACACGCCGAGCGGGCGCGAGGTGCTGCGAAACTTCCTGTTCGGCGTCTGCCGGTGCACGCCGTCGTGGACGCCAGGCTCGTTCATCGCCGCCGCGACAGAGAGCATCCAGGCCCAGGTTGGGTCAGGCCGCGTCATCTGCGCCCTTTCCGGCGGCGTCGATTCGGCGGTCGCGGCGACCCTGGTGCATCGTGCGGTTGGCGACCAGCTGACGTGCGTTTTCGTCAACAACGGGCTGCTGCGCAAAGAAGAACCTGAGCGCGTGCTCGACGTCATGCGTGGCAACCTGGACATGAACATTCGCTATGCGGACGCGACCGATCGCTTCCTTGCCGCGTTGCGGGGCGTGATCGACCCCGAACAGAAGCGGCGCGTCGTCGGGCGCGAGTTCATCTCGGTGTTCGAGGCCGAGGCTTCTGCGCTTGGGCACATCGACTTCCTGGCCCAGGGCACCCTGTACCCGGACGTGATCGAGTCGACGGCGCCCGATGTCGCGGCGACTGCATCGAAGATCAAGACCCACCACAACGTCGGCGGCCTGCCGCCGGGCTTGCGCTTCCAGCTGATCGAGCCGCTGCGCTATCTGTTCAAGGACGAGGTGCGAGCGGTCGGGCTCGAGCTCGGCATGCCCGAGGAGATGGTCTACCGGCAGCCCTTCCCAGGTCCGGGTCTGGCGATCCGCTGCCTCGGCGAGGTAACCGATCAGCGGCTGGAGATCCTGCGCGACGCGGACTGGATCGTGATCGACGAGATCAAGCGCAATGGTCTTTACCGCCAGGTGTGGCAGTCGTTCGCCGTGCTGACTCCGCTCGAGACGGTCGGTGTGATGGGCGACTACCGCACTTACGCGAATGTCGTCGCGGTTCGCGTGGTGACCAGCGAGGACGCGATGACCGCGGACTGGGCCCGCGTGCCTTACGAGGTGCTGGCTCGGATCAGCAACCGGATCGTCAACGAGGTGAAGGGTGTCAACCGGGTCGTCTTCGACATCACGTCGAAACCGCCCGGTACCATCGAGTGGGAGTGAGATAGCCGCGGTCTTACCGGCTGGTTCGGACCATCCGAGGAGAATGGCTGTCCGGTGAAGGTGCTGGTCGTCGGTTCCGGCGCGCGCGAGCACGCGCTCGCCTGGAAATGCGTGCAGTCCGACCTGGTCGAGCGCGTCTACTGCGCGCCGGGGAACGGGGGCACAGGCGGCATGGCTCGCAACGTCGCCATCGGCACGCAGGATGTCGTCCGGCTGGTCGACTTCGCATGGCGGGAAAGAGTCGGGCTGGTCATCCTCGGCCCCGAAGCTGCGGTCGACGCCGGTGCCGGTGACGCTCTCCGCCACGCGGGCTTCGACGTTTTCGGCCCCAATCGCGGCGCCGGGCGCGTCGAATCGAGCAAGTCGTTTGCCAAAGCGCTGATGAAGGATGCCGGCATCGCGACCGCCGACTTCGAGGTATTTACTCAGCCCGCGCCGGCCAGGGACTGGGCTCGGAAGCGACATGGCAAGGTCGCGGTCAAGGCTGACGGGCTCGCCCGCGGTAAGGGCGTCATCGTCTGCGGAAGCGCGGACGAGTCGGACCGAGCCATCGACGCGATGCTCGTGGAGCAGCGGTTCGGCGCCAGTGGGTCGACAATCGTGGTCGAGGAACGGCTCGAGGGACCGGAGCTGTCGGTGCTTGCCATCACGGACGGCGTCGACGTGGTTCCGCTGGTACCCGCGCGCGACTACAAACGCGTACACGACGGAGACACCGGCGCCAACACCGGTGGCATGGGTGCTTATTCGCCACCAAAGGGTGTCGATGATGCGGTCGTCAAAGAGGTGATCGACTGCGTCATGAAGCCGGCCGTCAAGGCGCTGGCGGACGGCGGCGACGAGTTCCGCGGCGTGCTCTACGCGGGGTTGATGCTCACCAGCGACGGCGTGCGCACGCTCGAGTTCAACGCCAGGTTCGGCGATCCGGAGGCGCAGGTCGTGCTGCCGCGCCTGGAGAGCGATTTCGTGGCCCTGGCCCTGGCCGCCGCCAAGGGAGGGCTGGCGGCTCACCCGGATCTGCGCTGGAATCCCCAGGCTTGCGTGGGCATCGTCGTCGCCTCGGCCAACTATCCGGACGATGCGGCGATGACGCTCGGACGTCGCATCAACGGCCTCGCCGAGATGCCCGCCGGCGTGCGTATCTTCCACGCCGGCACGAAGTTCGAGCCAGGCGTCGGCGTGGTCACTGACGGCGGTAGGGTCGTCACCTCAGTCGGGTTGGGCGACACGGTGGCCCAGGCTCGGGAGACCGCCCTGGCTGGCGCCCGGCAGGTACGATTCGAAGGAGCTTTCTTCCGGTCTGACATAGCCCAGGAGGCGATCTAGCTGCAGCCAGCCGTTGGGATCATTCTCGGCTCGAAATCGGACCTCCCTCTGATGGAGTCATGCGTCAAAGTCCTCGAGGACCTTGGCCTGGCGCACGAGGTCAAGGTGTGCTCCGCGCATCGCAATCCACGCGGTGTGATGGAGTGGGCGAGCTCCGCACGCTCGCGAGGATTGAAGGTCGTGATCGCGGCAGCCGGCGGCGCCGCGCACCTGCCCGGCGTCGTGGCGGCGTGGACGGACCTGCCAGTGATCGGCGTCCCGGTGCCGACGCAGCACCTGGGCGGACTCGACTCTCTGTACTCGATCGTGCAGATGCCGGCGGGCGTGCCGGTGGCGACGGTTGCCATCGGCGAGGCAGGGGCGAAAAACGCGGCCTGGCTGGCGGCGCGGATCATCGGGCTGCAGGACGGAGACGTCGAGCAGCGCCACAGCGAAAAACGGGCGGCCCTCGCAGCGAGCTAGTGGCAAAGAAGAAGGCACGCCTTCGGCTCGTAGACACCACGTTTCGAGACGCGCAGCAGTCGCTGCTGGGCGGTCACCTCCGCAGCGACGAGGTGGTGCCGATCGCGGCCAAGATGGACTCGGTCGGCTTCACCGCCATGGAGGCCTTCGGCGGTGCTACTTTCGAGACCCAGCTGCGCATGCACGAGGATCCGTGGGACTTCCTGCGCAAGCTCAAC
>DATEGL010000049.1:0-3542 GCA_035280145.1 Candidatus Dormiibacterota bacterium
AGGTTCTTACCCTCGAGCAGAGGCTGCCGCTCGACCACGGCGAAAAGCTTCGCGTCGTCGGCCACCCGATCGAGCAGCTTGCGCCCGATGTCCTGGTGGACCATCTCGCGGCCCCTGAACATGATCGTCACCTTGACCTTCTCTCCTGCCTCGAGGAACTGTCGCAAACCCTTGAACTTGGTCTGGAAGTCGTGCTCGGCCACTTTCGGCCGCAGCTTCATCTCCTTCAGCTTGATGACGTTCTGCTTGCGTCGCTGGTCCTTCTCACGCTTGACGGTCTCGAACTTGTAGCGTCCGTAGTCCATCAGGCGGCTGACCGGCGGGTTCGCCTGCGGCGCCACCTCTACGAGGTCAAGTCCCTTCTCGTTTGCGATGCGAAGCGCGGCGTCCAGAGAAAGCACGCCAAGCTGGTTGTTCTGGTCGTCGATCAGTCGCACTTCGGAGCTGCGGATCTGATCGTTGATCCTTAGCTCTTTAAACGGTATGGGAGATTACCTCGGCCAAATTCAGTGTCGCTATCTATTCCTCCATCCAGATAAAACAAAACGGACAGCAGCTGCCGTCCGCATCTGCCGGACTGGTGCCCGGCGCAACCCCTTTGAGCTGTGCCCTGAGGGTGAGGGTCGGCCCCTGCTTCAAGGCGTGGATCGTACCGGAAACGTAACCCGACGCGCAAAATGTCTGTTGGTCCCGCTGATGGCACACCGGAAGGCGGTCCTCTGGCTCATGCTCGCCGCCGCGCTGACCGCTTGTGGCAATCCGTTCAGCTCTGCGAGCCGGTCGACCGGCCACTCTCAAGGCACCCCGACGCCATCCGCGACCGCCCAACCCACGTCGAGCTCGGCGCCTCAACCCGTGACCGCCCCGGTCGGCGTGCTGGTGAGCAGCCAGGCCGCCAACTCGTACACCGTGAGCCTCGTTGGCGTCGACGGCAAGGTGGTGGCCACGAGTGAGGTGAGCACACCGCCCGCCGTGAACTGCCTCAACGGCTCGACGGCGCCCGTGACGCTGCCGGTCAGCACGAGCGACTCGCGCGTCTACTTCATGGACGCTCAGGGTGTGGTGCGGTTTCTCGCTCCCAACGGCGACTCCGGACGCGCCACCACGGTGCCCGCGGGAAGCGCCACCCGCCGCAGCATGTTCGCCGTAAGTCCTGACGACCAGCGCATCGCGGTCGTCGTCGACGACTACACCTCTTCCGGCGCGACGACCAAGCTCTACGTCGAGGATCTCAACGGGAACGGGAACCACCTCGACCTGTTCAGCGAGACAGGAGCCCGCACCCTATGGCCCGTCGGGTGGCACACCGCCAACAACCTTGTCCTCGCCGTCGCGCCGTCATGCGCATCGACCGGCGGCCCATTCTGCTGCGGAATCCAGGAGCTGCACGTCGTCGATCCGGCGACGGCCACCAGGCGATTTACGATCGGCAGTGCTGTCTCCTGCATCGTCGTCGGCTGGCCGTCGCGCGCCGGTGCGATCTGCGAGGACATCTCCACTTACACGCAGGCCACCGTCCTGAGCTGGACCGCGTTGACCCAGCGCACCTTCAAGATCACGCAGCCGACTCGGGCGCTCCTCTCACCCAACGGTCGGATAGTGGCGATCGAGCCGGGTCCGGACACGGCTTTTGTGGACAGCTCGGTGGCACTTCTCGCCATGCAGGCTTGCGCCTGGATCGACGACACCCACCTGATGTCGGGCGGAGACCCGCAGCATCCACCGAAAGTCGCAGACGTCACGACTGGAAGCATGGTCACGGTCGCGGCGCAAGGCGACTGCGGGGGCCGCCTGCCTGGCGGACTGTAGCGACGCCCCGACGCGGCCTCGGCATCCTGGTCGCCGTTGTCGTCGTGGCGGGAGCTGTGTGGTTGGCCGGGGCGGCATACGTCGGGTTGCATCTTTTCAGCGCCTTTCGAGTTGGCCTGTCCAGCTGCCTACCTGCAGACTTTCCCCACTACCCGCGCGCCACCATCGCGAGCATCGTGATCAGCGACTCGCTGGGTGACTGCACGATCCAGTACAGAACCCGAGACAAATCGAGTGACGTGTTGGGGTATTTCGAGACCAACCTCGACGAGGGTGACTGGATCGTCGCGGCGGTCGACGAGCAGGCGGGTCTCATCCGATTTCACCGCGAGTCGAACCCCAACGCGAGCGGGTACGTCAAAGTGCTGAGCTTCCCGGGACAGCAAACGCAGTTCCAGATCCAGATCCGGGCGCGCTAGCGCCTCTAGCGGCGGCGCTCCGTGATCTCAGCGGTGATCATCGCCACAAACGAATCAAGTGGCATGTCGACCTTCTCACTCGTCCGGTTCTGCACGTTGACATGCCCAACGCCGGCTTCTTTCTCGCCTACGACGGCGATGTACGGCACCTTCTTCAGCTTCGCGTCGCGGATCTTGCGGTCTAGGCGCTCGGAACGCTGGTCGACGTCCACGCGCACTCGCGACGCCCGCAATCTGTCGCCGACGCTCCGCGCGTACTCGTTGAACTCGTCCTTGACCGGGGCGACTACCACTTGGGTCGGGTGCAGCCACGTCGGGAATGCGCCCGCATAGCGCTCGATCAGATAGCTGAACAATCTCTCCATTGCTCCCGCCGCACCGCGGTGGACCATGACCGGCCGCTGCCTCTTTCCGTCCTCGGCGACATACTCGAGATCGAAACGCTGCGGCAGCTGGAAGTCCACCTGCACGGTCGAGTTGGTGTACTCGCGGCGGTGCGCGTCGCGGACCTGGAAGTCGATCTTGGGCCCGTAGAACGCAGCCTCACCTTCCTTGACCGTGTACGTCTGCCCCATCGACTCGAGAGCTTCTTGAAGTGCTGCCTGCGCCTCCTGCCACTGCTCCTCGTTTCCGAGCCACTTCTCTTTGACGTTGTCGCGAGTTGCGACCTCATATCGAAACTCGTCGATGCCGAGCACCCTGGAGAAGTAGAGCGCGAGGTCGATCGCGCCGCGCACCTCGTCCATAAGCTGGCCTGGCGTGCAGAAGATGTGTGCGTCGTTGAGCGCGAACGAACGCACGCGGTTCATGCCCGCGAGGGTGCCCGATCGCTCGTAGCGCCAGTTGTTGCCGATCTCCGCGATCCGGAGCGGCAGGTCGCGGTAGCTGCGCAGCTCGGTCTGGTAGACAACGATGTGGTGCGGGCAGTTGACGGGGCGCAGCTCCAGCTCCTCGGCGTCCTCGAAGACCATCGGCGGGTACATGTATTCCTTGTATTTCTCGGCGTGGCCGCTCTGCCGGAAAAGCTCAAATCGCGCAACGTCGGGAGTGCGCACGTGCAGGTAGCCGCGTGACAGCTCCTCGTCGACGATGAAGCGCTCCAGCTCGCGGCGGATGGTCGCGCCATCCGGCAGCCACAGCGGCAGCCCCGGACCGACGCGGTCGTCGACGGCAAACAGCTTGAGGTCCTTGCCGAGCTTCTTGTGGTCCCGCTTCTCGGCTTCCTCCAGAAACTTCAGGTAGTCGTCGAGCTCGCGCTGCGTCTGCCAGGCCGTGCCGTAGATGCGCGTCAGCTGCGGCTTCTTCTCGTCGCCG
>DATEGL010000050.1:0-15321 GCA_035280145.1 Candidatus Dormiibacterota bacterium
GGGGTGCGTGGTGGCGTTGGGCAGCTTGCGATAGAACTCCGACGGCCGGATGTCGACGCCGTCGAGCAGCGAACGGCCTTCGAAGTTCAGCGTGAGCGGGACGATGGTGATGCCTCGAGCCTTGACCAGCTGCGAGGGAAGATCCGCCGTCGAATCGGTGACGATCGCCACGCTCACGGCGTGAGCGGCTCGGTCTTCGGATCGTCACGGCGACGGTTCCGCTTGATAGGAAAGAGGCGAACCTCCACCCAGCGCAGCAAGACAAGCGTGGTGACGACAAGGACCGCGGCGATGATGGCCGTCGTGTAGAACCCGAAGCCAACGGCCATCCCTATCGCCGCGGCGATCCAGATCGAGGCGGCCGTCGTCAGACCTTTGATCTCATCGCCCTGGCGCAAGATACTTCCGGCCCCGAGGAACCCGATGCCCGTGACTATCTGTGCGGCGATGCGCGTTGGGTCGACGGACTTCCCGAAGACGGGCATGAATCCGATGCCGGCGAAAAGCGACGCACCGGCGGTGACAAGCGCCATCGTGCGCAGTCCCGCGGAATATCCGCGCAACTCGCGATCCAGACCGAGGACGAGGCCGATGACGAGAGCAATGAAAACGCGAAGAGCGAGATCGAGCTCGCCGGAGATCGGCGTATCAGCCTCGGCCGGGACGCCCTCCGGGCGCTGAGCTGCCGGGCTCGTCCTTGGCACCCGGCTCGTCAGGAAGCTCGGGGAGGTCCAGGCTGTTGACGAAGTCGCGGAACACGGCAAGACGCTCTTCGTCGACCACAGTTTCGGCCTTGTCCTTGTCGCCGTCGAGCTCGTCGGCCTCGGGGATGATCCCGGCCGTCTCCATCACTTCTGAGGCGACGAAGATCGGGCACTCGACTCGCACGGCAAGTGCGATCGCGTCGGACGGGCGCGCGTCGAAGTCCAGGTCGCGGCCGTTCTGCTTGACGTAAAGACGCGCGTAAAAAACCTGATCCGCCAGCCGTGTGACAACGATGCGCCGAATGCTGATGCCGAGGTCGCCGAAAGCCGTCGCCATCAGGTCATGGGTCAGAGGCCGGCCGAGAGCGTTGCCCGAGATCTTGGTCGCGATGGCCTGGGCCTCGAACGAGCCGATCCAGATCGGCAGGTAGCGATCCGCTTCTTTTTCTTTGAGGATCACGAGGTGTTGGGCAGTCGGCATGTGGATCCGAATGCTGTCTACGGACACCTCGATGAGGTTTTTCATCCTCGGGTCCATTCTACCCTCGGGTCCCTCGCCATCCTGATATTTGAACGCTCTCACGTGCCCGTTGGTGACGCACCGTGGTTCGTAAAATCCAGGGGTGGCGAAGGGCCGGCGTGGGCGGCTCATTCTGATCGACGCCCACAGCCTTATCTACCGTGCGTTTTTCGCCCTGCCGCCGATGAGCACCTCCGACGGCAGGGTGACCAACGCCGTCTACGGGTTCACGTCGATGCTGGCGATCGTCCTGGCGAGCCGCCCCGAATATGCCATCGCGGCGTTCGATCTTGGCAAACCCACATTTCGCTCCCAGGAGTACGAGGAGTACAAGGCCGGCCGGCGCGCGATGCCGGACGACCTGCGTCCCCAGGTGGAGATGGTGCGAGAAGTGCTCGGAGCGTTCTCGATCCCGATTTATGGCGTCGAGGGTTTCGAGGCTGACGACGTCATCGGCACCCTGGCGCGCATCGCCGATGAGCGCGGCCACTCCGTCACCATCGTCTCGGGCGACCTCGACTGCCTGCAGCTGGTGACTGAGTCGGTCGAGGCGTTGGTGCCCCGCCGCGGCATCACCGACACGTTTGTCTATGGTCCCGACCAGGTTCGCCAGCGATACGGATTCGAGCCGGTGCAGCTGATCGACTTCAAGGCGCTGCGCGGTGACACGTCTGACAACATCCCCGGCGTTCCCGGGGTCGGGGACAAGACCGCGGCCAAGCTCGTTCAGGACTTCGTGACCATCGAGGCGCTGCTCGACCGCGTCGAGGAGCTGCCCGAGGGCCGCCTGAAGACCTCGCTCAAGGCCAACGCGGACAAGATCAGGTTGGGCAAACGGATGGTCACGATCGTGCGCGACGTGAATGTGGAGCTCGAGCTCGATCGGGCCAGGTGGACCCAGTACGACTACGACCACGCCCGGCGCGTGTTCGACCACCTGGAGTTTCGCCAGCTGCTCAGCAGGTTCCCGCCGCCCGACCAGGCGCCGGTTCAGCCCAGCCTGGCCTTCGAGCCCGCGCCGCAGCCGTCGGGGCTGAAGATCGTCGAAGACCCGACCGAGGCGGCAAGCCTGCTCGACGGGTCACGGGATGTCGGTGTCTTCACGTTCACCGAAGGCACCGGACGCGGAAGCCGGACGCTGGGAGTCGGCATCTCGTCGGGCGGTCACACCTTCTATGTCACGGAGCCGCAAGCGATGGACGCGGCAGCCAGCACGCTCGCCGGCCGGCCGATCTCGGGCCACGACGCGAAGGAAACGGAGCTGGCGCTTCGCTCGCTTGGCGGCGGACGGCGGGAATGGGCCTTCAGCACTTTCCTCGCCGCGTACCTCCTGGGCGCCGGGTCGCGCGACCCGCGCCTCGAAGATCTCGCGCGCGAGTTTCTCGGCGTGGACCTGGTCAGCACCGAGCAGCTGCTGGGGACCGGTCGCGCGGCGCGCAAGCCGTCGGCGGTGGAGGAGAACGATGCCGCCGAGTTCGCTGCTCGGCGCGCGGAAGCGATCGTCAACCTGCGGCCGCGGCTGGAGGCCGAGATGCGGAACCTCGGCGTTGATTACCTCTTTCACGAGATCGAGCTGCCACTGGCCGGCGTGCTCGCTGACATGGAGTCGGAGGGCGTGGCCATCGACGTCCCGTACCTCAAGAAGATGCAGGACGAGCTGGGCACGCAGCTGTCGGTGATCGAGTCGCGCATCGAGGAGCTCGCTGGCCAGAAGTTCAACGTCAACGCGCCACAGCAGCTGGCGAAGGTGCTCTTCGAAGACCTGCGCCTGCCCGTCGGCAAGCGAACGAAGACCGGCTACTCGACCGACGCGGATACGCTCGAATCGCTCCGCGAGAAGCACGACATCATCCCCGAGATCCTCGAGCACCGCCAGCTGTCCAAGCTGAAGTCGACGTACGTCGACGCTCTACCGCAGCTGGTCGACCCACTGAGTGGTCGCGTGCACACGTCGTTTGGTCAGGCGAGCACCGCCACGGGACGGCTCTCGTCCTCGAATCCCAACCTGATGAACATCCCGATCCGCACCGAGCTTGGGCAGCGGATCCGGCGTGCGTTCAAAGCCGGTCGCCCGGACCACGTGATGGTGTCGGCCGACTACTCGCAGATCGAGCTGCGCATCGCCGCCCACCTGAGCGGCGACCCGAAGCTGCTTGGTGCGTTCGAGGCCGGGCAGGACATCCACACCGCGACGGCTGCCGCAGTCTTCAGAGTCGCGTTCGACGCCGTGACGCCCGACCAGCGCCGCCTCGCGAAGGTCGCTAACTTTGGCTCCATCTACGGCCAGGGCGAGTACGGGCTGTCGCAGCAGCTTGGGATCACGGGCGACGTGGCGCGTGAGTTTCTCGGTCAGTACTGGTCGACGTACTCACGGCTGCGCGAGTATCTCGACGATGTGCGCCGTCGGGCGAGAGAGGAAGGCCTGGTGATCAGCGCCACCGGCCGCCGGCGCGCGATACCGGACTTGCGCTCGCCGAACTATCAGCTGCGCAGCGCCGCCGAGCGGATGGCGATCAACTTTCCGATGCAGTCGCTCGCGGCCGACATCATCAAGATCGCGATGGTGCGGCTGCATCGCGAGATCGAAGCAGACCAGATCGAGGGTCGAATGCTGCTGCAGGTCCATGACGAGCTGCTGTTCGAGGTCCCGAACGACGAGGTAGACCAGTTCGCCGAGAAAGTGCCGCGGATCATGACAGGCGCCTACGAGCTCGAGACGGGGATCGAGGTGGAGATGAAGGTCGGACCGAACTGGGCCGACATGAAGAAACTGGCCGTCGTGCGTGCCTGAGCTGCCGGAAGTCGAGACGATCGTCTCCGACCTGCGACCGCACCTGGTGGGTCGCACGATCCTGGGCTGCAAGCTTGGGTTTCCGAGCATCGTTCGGTATCCGGAGCCAGAGAAGTTCATCGACGGTGTCGCCGGCCGGCGCATCGAGGCGGTCGAGCGACGCGGGAAATACATATTGATAGGGCTCGACGCCCCTCAGTCGCCTGCGGCGACACCACCCCATGGACGGGGAGGACCGCGCCTCGTCGTCCACCTCGGCATGACGGGACAGCTGCGACTTGTGCAGCCAGACCTGCCGGTCGAGAAGCACACCCACGCGATCCTCGATCTCGACGACGGGATGCAGATGCGCTACCGCGACCCGCGACGGTTCGGGCGCCTGCTGCTCGGCACCGACGACGAGCTGTTGGCGGCGAAAGCGATGCCGCGCCTCGGACCCGAGCCCATCGACCCGAGCTTCGCCCCCGACGAGCTCTTCCGCCGCCTGCGCAAACGCCGCGCGCCTCTCAAGGCTGTACTGCTCGACCAGGGCGCCGTCGCGGGCGTCGGCAACATCTACGCCGACGAGTCGCTCCACCGCGCCCGCCTGAGACCCGATCGCGTCGCGGCCACGGTGAGCATGCGGTCCGCGCGACGGCTGCACGACTCTCTTCGCGAATCTCTGCAGGTCGCGATCGCCAACCGCGGCAGCTCGGTGGACACGTACAGGGACGCCTGGGGCGAGGTCGGCGGCCAGCAGGAAAAGCTCCTCGTGTACGGACGCGCAGGTGAGCCGTGCTTCACGTGCGGCCGTCCGCTGAGCGCGATTCGCATCGCCGGCCGGACGACCGTTTTCTGCCGCCACTGCCAGAGGTGAGCGACTCGAGCGGAGTCCCTCGGCTCCGCGTCAGCGCGGCCCTCGGCTTCGCGTTCATCGCGTTGACCAGCGCCGTCAGCGCCGGCGCCTTCACGAGCCTCGACCTGCAGGTCGCGCAAGCGATGCACGATGCGTGGATCCCGTCGCTCCACGTGCCGTTCCAGCTGATCGCGGAGCTCGGAAGCGTGGAGGTTACGGGGGTGCTGATGATCGGCCTCACCGTCTATCTGTGGCGCAGCGGCTTCGGTTCTGACGCACTCGTCTTCGTCGTCCTGATCGCCGCCGAGCTTTTCGAGGTCTTCTACAAATTCACCCTGCACCACGTAAGGCCACCGCACTCGCTCGCGCAGGCCGATGGGCCCAGCCTCACCATGCTCTTCACCGGGCCGGGTCCGGCCAACAGCTTTCCCAGCGGCCACATGATGCGCACGGTCATCGTCTACGGCCTGCTCGCGTTCGTGATCCGCCGCCTGTCGCCATCGCCGCGGGTGCGGACGCTCACCGGGGCCGGCGCGATTGCGGTCATCCTGCTGATGGCGTTCGACCGCCTGTACCTCGACGTCCACTGGGAGTCGGACGTCCTCGGCGGCCTGCTCCTCGGCGCGATCGCCTTGCTCGCCGGAACCGTTTGGCTGGACCGCCCGAGAAAGGTCAAGAACTCACTCAAAAAGTAGCCAAAAGCCGGCAACCAACCGTTTAGTCAACACTTAGACTCGGAGGGAAAGGAGGGCCGGGGTGGCCACTGCAGTTACTGAACCCATCGAACCCAGCGGCTCGAAGCGCCGCCGCCGCCGCTCGCGCCGCGAGGCGCGCGAGGCAGCTCGAGCTGCTTCCGCATTGAACAACGCCTACCGATCCGACCAACCAATCGAGGTCGACGCACCGCCACCCAGCGTCGAAAGCCAACCAGGACCGCCAAAGGTAGACGAGTTTCGAGACCTTCTCGGTCAGGCCGTCGGCATGCGGATCGACGCCGTCTCGCGCGAGTTCGGCGGCGGCGACGAGATGCACGTCACGGCGCTGCAGAACGTGACTCTCGACATCGGCCCTTGTGAGTTCGTGGCCATCGTCGGCCCGTCCGGCTGCGGCAAGAGCACGCTGCTGTCTCTGATGGGCGGCCTCGACCGCCCGACCACCGGCCACGTGTACGGCGCAGGGCTCCCCCTGGGCGAGCTCCCCGACAGAGACCTGTCGGACTACCGCCTGCAGCGGGTGAGCACCATCTTCCAGACCTTCAACCTGATTCCGTCCATGACGGTCGAGGACAACGTCGCGCTGCCGATGACGCTGGCCGGGGTCGAGCCCGCCGAGAGGCTCAAGCGAGCCCTTCACCTCCTCGATCTCGTCGGCCTCCGCAATCGGGCGCGAACCCGCGCGGGACGCCTGTCCGGCGGCGAGCAGCAGAAGGTGGCGGTGGCCCGCGCCCTTGCCAACAGGCCGGGTCTGATCCTCGCCGACGAGCCGACGGGAAGCCTCGACTCGACGGCCGGCGAAGGAGTCCTCGATCTGCTCAACGACCTGAACCGGCGCGGAGCGACCGTCGTGCTTGTGACCCACGACCCCGAGGTCGCCCGCCACGCCCGGCGGGTCGTGCGGATGGTCGACGGCCGCGCGATCGAGCTCGAGTCCGGCAAGCCGACCGTGCGGAGCCAGGAGCCTGTGGATCCGCCCAAGCGACTGCACTGGCGCGACACGCTGAGGGTTGGCCTGGGCAGCGCCGGGCGCCGTCCGCTGCGCACGACCCTGACGACCAGCGGCGTCGCCATCGGCATCGCCGCCCTCAGCCTGATCGTCGCCCTCGCGGGCGGCCTGCAGACGGCCCTCGACGCGCCTGCCCTGGCGACGAGCCAGGTCCACCAGGTGGCCGTGTTCCCGGTCGCCGACGCCCCGACACCGGGCTTCGACGCCGCCACGCTTAACACCCTGGCCCGCCTGCCCCACGTGCGGGCGGCATGGGGCCAGATCGCCTTGAACGGGACGCTCACCGTCGGTACGCCGACCCTTGGCACCTCGAGCGCCTCGCCGGCGACGCCACCGGCCGGATCCCTCGTTTCGCTGCCGCCCCTGGGCTCGTCGAGCGTGCTGCCCTCGCTGGCCGCCGGTCACATGCCCAGCTCGGACGCGGCGTCCGAAGTCCTGCTCACCGACACCGAGGCCGTCGCTCTCGGCTACCGGTCGCCGCCCGGCGCGATCGGCACCCATGTGAAGTTCGTGGCGACCTCGGGCGGGCTGGGCGGGCTGGGCGGGGTGTCGGCGGCGCAGGCCGGCTACAACGTGACGAAGCCGGTGACGGCAAGCTACCTGGTCGTCGGCATCGTCTCCAGCAACTACATGCCGGCGGGCGCGCCGGGTGTGCTGGCGCCGTACGCGTCGGCGCGCAACTACTGGACCTCGGTCGCGCAGGCAAACGGGTGGAAGGGCGGCGAGTTCGCGACCGTCACGCTGCTCGCCGATTCAGGCCTGGCCGTGCAGGGCCTGCGCCAGCAGGTCGACGACCTCGGCTTCCAGTCGCAAACATATGGCGACCAGTTCCGCAATTTCGAAGACCTGCTCGGCAAGCTGCGCGTCGCTCTGCTGGGCCTCGCGCTGGTTGCGCTGCTGCTCGCCTGCCTCGGCATCGCCAACACGATGTACACCGCCGTCCTCGAGCGGACCAAAGAGATCGGCGTGCTCAAGGCCCTCGGTGCGCGCTCGCGCGACGTGATGCTGCTGTTCATCGCCGAGGCAGCCGTCATCGGGCTGGCCGGCGGGCTGATCGGTGTAGTAGTCGCGGTCGGGCTCGGCCGGCTGGGCAATGCAGCAGTCGACCGGCTGACGCAGGCTGTCAGCTCCGCCAGCTTCGACGTGTTCCGGATCGACGTATGGGTCCTGATCGTGGCTCTGATAATCGCGGTCATCCTGAGCACGATCAGCGGTCTGCTGCCGGCGCTCCGCGCGGCCGTGCAGGACCCTGCTCGGGCTTTGCGGTACGAATAGATAGCTTTGCGGGTTTCGGCCTACCCGTTGATGGACGCCGCCGAGGCGGCCGCGCTGGTGCTCGAGCGCACACCGGTGCTCGACGTCGAGCAGGTTGGCCTTGCCGAGTGCGCCGGGCGTGTGCTTGCGTCTGACCTGGTCGCTGACGCGCCGCTACCGGCATTCCCATCCAGCGCAGTCGACGGATTCGCTGTGCGGGCTTCAGATGCGGGGAAGACGCTTCGCGTCGTCGGCGAGTCCGCTGCGGGCAATCCGTACGACGGAGCGATCGCCGCCGGCACGGCCGCGCGGATCCTGACGGGTGGTGCGGTTCCGGACGGCGCGGACTGCGTAGTCATGGTCGAAGACGCGGTGCCGGCCGGCGATCACGTAACGGTGCCGGCAACGCTTCGAGCCGGCCAGAACTTCCACAAAGTCGGCGACGACCTACGAGCAGGTGATCGCATCCTGGCCGCGGGGATCCAGCTGGGCGCTGCGGAGATTGGCATCGCCGCGGCCACGGGCCGGGCGAAGCTTCCGGTACATAGGCGGCCACGTGTCGCTTTGATGTCGACCGGCGACGAGCTGGTCGAGGTCGGGAAGACGCCAGGGCCGGGTCAGATCCCCGATTCGAACCGCTGGGCCTTGCTGGCGGCCCTGCGCGAGGCGGGCGCCGACATCGAGGTCCTGGGCATCGCTCCCGACGAGGCGGAGCCGCTGCGCCGGCTCGTGTCCGGCGCCCTGGAGGCGGCCGATGCCCTGGTCACGTCGGGCGGAGTGTCGGTGGGGACCCATGACCTGGTCAAGCCGCTGCTCGAGTCGCTTGGCACGGTGCTCGTGGGAAGGGTGAAGCTGAGGCCGGGCAAGCCGTTCACGTTCGCGACCCTGAGTGGCGGCAAGGTCGCCTTCGGTCTGCCGGGCTTTCCGGTGTCGAGCCTTGTCACCTTCGAGGTCTTCGTCCGGCCCGCGCTGCGCAAGATGCAGGGCTTCGCCAGCCTGCAGCGACCCACGCTTCCAGTGAGGCTCGGGTTCGACGCCAGGCCGGTCGCCGACCGGACCGAGTACCAGCGCGTCACGCTGCACCGTGAAGGCAGGGAGCTGGTCGCTGAGACGACGGGGTCGCAGTCCTCGTCGCGCCTCATGTCGCTCGCCGTGGCCCAAGCGCTGGTCAAGGTTCCACCGGGGGACAAGGGCATCCCGGCGGGAACCATCGTCGAGGCGATGATTCTGCAGCTCCCGTAGCGCCACGAACGTTTGTGCGCCTTAGAATTGAAGGCCCACTCTAATGCCCAATCGCTTTCGTGTCGACGCACCCTTCAAGCCGGCCGGTGACCAGCCCCAGGCGATCGCCCAGCTGGCCGAAGGCGTCCAGTCCGGGCTGTCCCAGCAGGTCCTGCTCGGAGTGACCGGCAGCGGCAAAACCAACGTCATGGCCTGGGTCGTGGAGGAGCTGCAGCGCCCTGTGCTCGTCCTGAGCCCCAACAAAACGCTTGCGGCGCAACTGTGCGCGGAGTTTCGGCGTCTGCTGCCAAACAACGCCGTCGAGTACTTCGTCAGCTACTACGACTACTACCAGCCCGAGGCGTACATCGCGCGCACCGACACCTACATCGAAAAGGACTCGAGCCGCAACGACGACATCGACCGGATGCGGCACTCGGCCACGCAATCGCTCCTGACCCGACGCGACGTGCTCGTGGTGGCCAGCGTCAGCTGCATCTACGGCATCGGCTCGGTCACCGACTACATGGGTGAGTCGCTGCACGTCGAGAAGGGACAGTCGATCCGTCGCGAGGTGTTCCTGCGCAAGCTCACCGAGATGCTCTACGAGCGCAACGATTACGACCTGGCGCGACTTCGCTTCCGCGTCCGCGGTGACGTCGTCGACCTGGTGCCCGCCAACGAGGAGAAGGTGTATCGCGTCGAGTTCTTCGGCGACGAGGTGGAGCGCATCCAGGAGCTCGACGCTACAACGGGCGAGATCCTGGGCTCGAAAAACGAGTTCACCGTCTTCCCGGCGTCGCATTACGTCACGCCCGCCGACAAGCTGCGCCTGGCGATGGCCGACATCGAGGCGGAGCTCGAGGAGCGCTGCAGGTGGTTCGAAGACCACGGCCGTCTGCTCGAGGCGCAGCGCCTGCGCCAGCGCACCAACTTCGACCTCGAGATGCTGCGCGAGACCGGCACGTGCGCGGGCATCGAGAACTACTCGCTCCACCTCACGCGGCGCAAGCCCGGCGAGGCGCCGTACACGCTGATGGACTTTCTGCCGGACGACACGGTGATCTTCGTCGACGAATCGCACGTCGCAGTGCCGCAGATCGGCGGCATGCTCGGTGGTGACCGCTCACGAAAGGCGGCGCTGGTCGAGTTCGGCTTCCGCCTTCCGAGCGCGTTCGACAACCGTCCGCTCAGCTTCGAGGAATGGGAGGAGCGCGCGCAGAACGTGGTCTATGTTTCCGCCACGCCAGGGCCGTATGAGATGCGCCGTACGCAGCGCACGACCGAGATGCTGGTGCGGCCGACCGGACTTGTCGACCCGACTGTCGAGGTACGGCCGACCGAGGGCCAGATCGACGACCTGCTGGCCGAGGTCAGAAAGCGGGCGGAGGCCGGTCAGCGATCGCTGGTCACCACGCTCACCAAGCGATTCGCCGAAGACCTGGCCGACTACCTGCGCGAGTACGGGGTCAAGGTCCGCTACCTACATTCCGAGCTGGACGCGATGCAACGAATCGAGGTCCTGACCGCATTGCGCACGGGGGAGGTCGACGTCGTGGTCGGCATCAACCTGCTGCGCGAAGGGCTCGACCTGCCGGAGGTCGCATTCATCGGCATCCTCGACGCGGACAAGGAGGGCTACCTGCGCGCCTACCGATCGTTCATCCAGATCATCGGCCGCGCCGCGCGCAACGTCGAAGGCCATGTCGTGATGTACGCGGACTCCGTCACGGACTCGATGCGCCAGGCACTCGACGAGACCGAGCGGAGGCGCATGAAACAGATCGCGTACAACGCCGAGCACGGGATCACGCCTGAGTCCGTGAAGAAGGCGATCTACGCCCTGGAGATCAACGAGAACGACATGAAGGCGGATGCGGTCGAGATCATGGCCGGCGCCGGCGTGCCGCGAGAAGACCTCCTGGCGATCGTGCGCGACCTCGACAAAGAGATGCGGCGGCTGTCGAAGGAGCTTCAGTTCGAGGACGCGGCACGGGTCCGCGACCGAATCATCCTGCTTCGCCGCCGCCTGTCAGGGGAGCTCGAAACCAAAGAGGATGACGCGGAGGTGGCGATGGCGATCGCCGCGGCGCCCAAACAGAAAACGCAGGTCAGGAACTGGAGACGATCGCGACGCGGTCCTTAGACCACGATGCTCTTCATCAGACCGAGGATGCGTTTTCGCGACCCGCGGAGAACTGGCAAGTTGGCCAGGCCGATGAGCCGCACGATGAGCTCCGTAGTTTCGTCGATGACCTCGAGCGTGCGCAGCCGGCCCGGCGACCGGTCGAAGATCCAGAAATAGAGGATGCCCATCTGGTACAGCCACAGCGTGAGCGGCAGCATCTCGCCGATGTCGGCCGGGATCCGAGCGTCGGAGCCGGCGACCACCTCGGCGTAGAGCTTGACGACCTCGTCGCGGAGCGGCTTGGCGGCGGGGCCGAACGGGTTGAGCGGGCTGGACGGGTTCGCCACCGTGCTGAAGATGGAACCGGCGACCGCGTGAAACGGCTCGCACGTGACCACGACCGCGCGCATGGCGCCGCGAAGCCGCAGCGTCAGGTCCTTCTCGCGAGCGAGCAGCGGAGCGATGGCGGCGGCGTGAAGCTCGTGCGTGTGCCGGTAGAACTCGAGCACGAGGTGCTCCTTGGACGGGAAGTAGTGATACGAGCTGCCCAGCGAAACACCGGCGCGGTCGGCGATGGCGCGCATGGTGGTGGCCTCGTAGCCGCGCTCCTGGAAGAGGTCGAGGGCGGCGTTGAGAATCACCGCCCTCGAGGTTTCGCCGCGCCGGGTCTTGGGGAGGGCTACCGCCAATGGCTAGGCTCCCGGCGCCGGCTGGGCGGGCTGGGCGGGCTGGTAGGGGTCGTAGTTGATCGGCGTCGCGGGCTTCGGTCGGCGCCGGATCGCGCGGAGAACGATCAGGTTGTTGAAATGCATGAAGCCGAGCACGAGCAGCACCACGCCGATACGGGTCACGGTCTGCTTGAGCATGTCTGCGATTCCGGGAGGCGTGCCGCCGGTGTTGATCAGGATCGCGGCGGCGCCGAAGTTGACGAGATAGAAACCGACGACGAGGAGGCGGTTGACGGAATCGGCCAGGCCATCCTCCTTGAAGACCGACACCAGGAACGGACGGCCGTTGCGGAAGAGCGTGTCCCCGACCCAGAAGGTCAGGAACGCGCTGGCAACGATGTAGATCGAGTAGTCGACGAGACGGAGGTCCATTGCTATCACCCCAGTTCTGAAATTTTGAACATGTTCAAGTTTGAGCCTAGATGACTGCAACCCCAAAGTCAAGAGAAAATGAACATGTTCAAAATTTTGGCCGGGCGAAGGCGTTGCTCGAGGCCGAGCCAGCCGGCTGGATGGAGACGCTCGGCGCCACCATCGCCGAGGCCGGGCCGGGACGCGTGGTCGTGGAGCTGATCGCCGGGCCGCAGCACCGCCACGGCGGCGGCGTCGTCCAGGGCGGGGTGATCACGCAGATCGCCGACGCCGCGATGGGGATGTCGCTGGCCACGCTGCAGGAAGACGGCATCTGGAACACGACGATCGAGCTGAAGATCAATTTCATCCGGCCGGCGATCGAGGGCCGGCTGCAGGCGGTCGGCCGGGTCGTCGAGATGCGGCAGACGCTCCTGTTCAGCGAGGCCGACGTGTTCGATGAGCGGGGCCGGCTCGTGGCGCGAGCCTCGTCGACCTGCATGCCGGTGCCGGAAGGCCAGGGCCGTGAGTAGTAGCCCGACTTACACGAGCTCGCCGGCGTGGCTGTGGCTGGGCATCAAAGAGGTGGAGCTCGGCGACGGCACAGCCGTGCTCGAGATGACGCCGACCGCGGACATGGCCAACCACTCGGGCTTCGTCCACGGTGGGATGATCAGCGCCCTGGCCGACTCGGCCATGGGGCGCTCGATCCGTGCGATCAAGCCAGGCGTGGCGCGCGGGATGAGCTTCGACCTGAAGCTCAGCTTCATCTCGGCGGCGAAGGTGGGAGAGACGCTTCGGGCGACGGGTCACGTGGTCCACGTCGGGCGGCGCACCGCCGTCGCGGAGTGCCGGGTCCAGGGACCAGGTCAAAGACTCGTGGCGACCGCCAGCGGGACGTTTGCCATCACACGAAACAAGGAATAGACGACAGCCGGATGCCGACAGACCAGATCACGATCCGAGGGGCGCGCGAGCACAACCTCAAGAACGTCACTCTCTCCATCCCACGCGACAAGCTCGTCGTTTTCACGGGCCTGTCTGGGTCGGGGAAGTCCTCGCTCGCCTTCGACACGATCTACGCCGAGGGTCAGCGCCGGTACGTGGAGTCGCTGTCGGCCTACGCGCGGCAGTTCCTGGGCCAGATGGAGAAGCCGGACGTCGACATCATCGAAGGGCTCTCGCCGGCGATCTCGATCGACCAGAAAGGGACCTCCAAGAACCCGAGGTCGACCGTGGGCACCGTGACCGAGGTCTACGACTACCTGCGCCTTCTGTACGCGAGGGTCGGCCATCCGCACTGTCCGTTCGGGCACGAGGTGCGCAGGCAGACGGTCGACCAGATGGCCGACCAGGTCGAGAAGCTGCCCAAAGGGACGCGGATCATGGTCCTCGGTCCCGTCGTCAAGGGCCGGAAGGGCGAGTACCGGTCGCTGATCGATGACGTCCGCAAGTCGGGCTTCGTGCGAGTAAGAGTCGACGGCAGCATGTACGAGATCGGCGAGCCGATCCCGATGGACAAGAACAAGAAGCACGACGTCCAGGTGGTGGTCGATCGCATCGTGGTCGGGCCTGAGCAGCGCACAAGGCTCGTCGACTCGCTGGAGACCGCGACCAGGCTTGGCGGTGGGTCGGTGATCATCGCGCCAGTCGACGGCGGCAACGAGATCCAGATGTCCCAGGACTTCATGTGTCCGATCGACGGGACGAGCGTGCCCGAACCGGAGCCGCGCAACTTCTCTTTCAACAACCCGCACGGCGCGTGCCCGGTGTGTACAGGCATCGGCTCCCAGCTGGTGGTCGACGGCGACCTTGTGGTGCCCAATCCGTCGCAGTCGCTGCACGACGGGGCGATCGCGGCGTGGAGCCGGTCGCAGTTCTTCTACCCGGAGCTCCTGGAATCGGTCAGCAAGTACTTCGGCATCGACATGGACAAGCCGTGGTCGAAGCTCCCGAAGCAGCAGCGCGACGTCCTGCTGAACGGAACCGGCGACAAGAAGATTCGCTTCGCCTACAAGAACCAGTACGGCCACTCGCGCTCGTACGAGGCGCCATTCGAAGGCGTGATCGCAAACCTCCAGCGGCGATACGAAGAGACCCAGTCGGAGTACCTACGGGCGGAGCTCGAACGGTACATGTCAGACAAGCCATGTCCCGCGTGCAAGGGTCGCCGGCTCAAGCCCGAATCGCTTGCGGTCACGGTGTCGAACCGCAACATCGCAGAGGTCGCGGAGCTTTCGGTCGCCGCGTCGATCGGTTTGATCGACAACCTCGACCTGACCGAGCGCGAGAATCTGATCGCGCGGCAGATCTTGAAAGAGATTCGCGAAAGGCTGCAGTTCATGATCGATGTCGGCCTGGACTACCTGACGATCGGTCGCGCGGCCAACACCCTGAGCGGTGGCGAATCCCAGCGGATCAGGCTCGCGACGCAGATCGGCTCCAAGCTGATGGGAGTCCTGTACATCCTCGACGAGCCCTCGATCGGTTTGCACCAGCGCGACAACCGGCGCCTCATCAACACGCTGCTCAGTCTGCGCGACCTCGGCAACACGCTAATCGTCGTCGAGCACGATGAAGAGACGATCCGGTCCGCGGACTACATGGTCGACATCGGGCCGGCGGCCGGCGAGCACGGGGGCGAGATCATCGCGTTCGGGCCGGTGGAGGAGGTGATCCGCGATCCCAACTCCATCACCGCGGCGTATCTGCGCGGCGATCGGATGATCCCGCTGCCCGCGCAGCGGCGAAAGGGCAACGGCAAGAAGCTGGTGGTGCGCGGCGCCAGGGCGAACAACCTGAAAGGCATCGACGTGACGTTCCCGCTGGGCATGTTCGTCGCCGTCTCAGGTGTGAGTGGTTCGGGCAAATCGTCGCTGGTCACCGACATCCTCAGCCGCAAGGTCGCCCAGCACTTCTACCGCGCCAAGGAAAGGCCCGGGCCGCACGAAGCGGTGGAAGGTCTGGAGCATCTCGACAAGGCGATCGACATCGACCAGTCCCCGATCGGGCGCACGCCGCGCAGCAACCCCGCGACGTACACGGGCATGTTCACGCACATCCGCGA
>DATEGL010000051.1:0-4568 GCA_035280145.1 Candidatus Dormiibacterota bacterium
GAAACTGGTTTCGGACCGTGGCTTCGGCTTTATCAAGGCCGAGGACGGGACGGAGTACTTCTTCCACCGCAGTGGCACCGAAGGTGACTTCGACGGCCTCCAGGGTGGCGAGAGGGTGACGTTCGAGATCGAGTCGAGCCCGAAAGGCCCGCGCGCCAAGAGCGTCCGCGTCGCGGCGTAAGTCCTGAACCAGACTGGCCCCGAGCTTCGGCTCGGGGCTTTTTTATGACTTGAGCCTCTTGAGCAGGCGCGGGACGTCCAGCTTCGGGTGGGGGTACTGCGGGCTCAACTGCTTCAGCGTCTCGAGCAGAATCATCGTCACCGCCCAGTCCCGGTACACCTTGTCATCGGCCGGGATCACGTACCAGGGCGCCGCGGCGGTCGAGCACTTTGTGATGGCGAGGCCGTATGCGGCCTGGTAGTCGTCCCAGTACGACCTCTCGTCGATGTCGTGCTCGCTGAACTTCCACTCCTTGTCCGGATCCTCGAGCCTGTCTATCAACCGCTTGCGCTGCTCGCCGTACGAGATATGCAGGCAGAACTTGACCACGGTCGTCCCGGATCGGACAAGCTGCTTCTCGAACGCGTTGATCAGGCCATAGCGGCGGTCGAGGACGGGGATCGGCGCGAGGTCGTGAACCCTGGCGATCAGCACGTCCTCGTAATGAGAGCGGTTGAAGATGCCGATTTCGCCAGGCACGGGCAATCGCTTCCGGATGCGCCACAGGAATCCGTGTCGCTTTTCCTCGGGCGTCGGCTGCTTGAAGGCGCTGATCAACACACCCTGTGGGTTGAAGTTGCGCATCACGTGCGTGACGGTGCCGTCCTTGCCGGCGGTGTCCATGCCCTGCAGCACGACCAGCAAAGAACGCTTGCGTTCGGCGTAGAGGCGTTCGTGCAGCTCGAACAGCTCGCCCTGGTGCTTCTTGATGTCGCCAAGCGCTCGCTGCTTGCCGCCTTTCAAGCCGGGCGTCGAGTCAGGATCCACGTCGGCCATCCGGAACCGGCCGTCGGTGACCTGCGCACGAAGCAGGTCACGGATCTCTTTCTTCGCCACGCTGGCGACGAGGTTACTTCAGTTCTGCTGGAATGACGTCGAGCTCGAGCAGCTGATCGCCGCGCAGGAGGGTGAGGGTCAGCGAGCTGCCGATCCTCGTGTCCACCATCAGGCGCTGCAGGTCGCCGGCCTTGCTGACACCGGTGTCACCGACCGAGACGATGATGTCGCCGCTCTGCACCTTGCCGGCGGCGGCGGGACTGCCGCTCACTACCTCGTGCACCTCGACGCCGGCCTTGCGACCGAGCCGCTCAGCAGTGGGCGGGGGGAGAGGGCGAGTTCCGCCTGCGATGCCAAGGTAGGCGCGACGGACACGACCACTGCGCATGAGGGCCGAGAGGATCGCCTGCGTCGTGGCGTTCATCGGCACCGCCAGGCCGAGCCCCATGCCGGCCACGGCGGTGTTGACCCCGATCAATCGGGCGTGCGAGTCTGCGAGCGCGCCCCCCGAGTTGCCCGGGTTGAGCGCCGCGTCGGTCTGGATCACGTCCTCGATGAACCGTCGGTTGCCGTTGCCGTCCGCGGTCGCCAGCGAGCGGCCTAACCCACTGACGACCCCGGACGTGACGGAGCCTGAGAACCCCATCGGGTTGCCGATCGCGACTACCAGCTGGCCAACCTTCAGCCGGTCTGCGTTGCCGATGGGGACGGCGCGCAGCGCGTCGCCGCGTGCGCGCGCCACAGCGAGGTCAGAGAGGGGATCTGCGCCGACCACGTCGACGCGGTACTCGGAGCCGTCGAGAAACGAGGCGCTGGCACTGCCTCCGGCCGCGACGACGTGGGCCGAGGTGACCAGAAACCCGTCAGGTGTGATCACAACGCCCGAGCCGGCTCCGCCAAATCCGCGCCCGCCCCGACCGATCCGCAGGCTGGCCACGGACGGCAGCACGGCTTCCGCCACCGAGGTGACGATCGAAGAGTAGGCGTCTAGAGCTTCTTGCTCGGTGGCCGTCTCGACCATGGGTGCTTACAAGATTACCAAGTAACGGAGAAGCTAAACCTTGGCGGCCGCGCGCATCGATTTGAACTCTCTTTCGAACGCCTCGACGATCTTTTCGGGGTCTGGAACCAGGCCTTCGTCGGTCGCCACGCCAAGCATCACGCCGCCCGCGTAGCTGAGGATGCTGATGCCCAGCCCAAGCCGGCCCGACTGCGGGACCCAGAACATCACCCCGACCACCTTGCGCCCGGCCAGGTAGAGCGGCTCTCGCGGTCCGGGCACGTTGGTCAGCACTGCCGTCGCCTTGCTGCCGAAGAAGCGCAGCCCGGCCTTCTCGACCTCGACCGGCGTCACGCCCATGAGGTTGAGCACGGCGAAGGCCACGACTGCCTCGGGCGAGCGCTTCAGCTCGTCCATCTCCTTTTTGATCGCCTGCAGACGCTTGACCGGGTCGGCGATGCCGACCGGCAGTGTCAGGAAGACCAGGCCAAAGGCGTTGCCCAGTTTGTGAGCCTGGTCCAGCGGGCGCAGGTTCACTGGCACCGACGCGCGGATCGCCAGGCCTTTGATGTTTTCGCCTCGCTTCTCGAGATACCGGCGCAGCGCCCCGGTCGCCGCGGCGACCAGAACATCGTTGACGGTCGCGCCATGAGCCTTGCCGATGGCCTTGAAGTCTTCGAGGGGGAGTGGGGTAGACCACGCCGCACGCTTGCGGCGGCCGAGCGCGCCCTTGAAGGCGGTTGGTGGATCTGCCGGCAGCACGACGAGGCGACCGAGCCTGTACGCGCCCTCGGCGATCCGGCCGGGATCATCGAGCAGCTTCATGGCGCCGGAAAGCCAGTCGAGCCGTCCGTTGGAGCTCGATGCGCGCGAGGTTTTCCGGGTGCGCGTGCGACTTTCTGGGGACGCGTCTGTCAAGGAGAGCATCACCCGGACCAGGGCGATGCCGTCGGCGATCGAGTGATGGATGCGCGCCAGCACGACCGAGTGACCGTCGTGCGTGTCGATGAGGTGGACGTGCCACAGCGGCTTCGTGCTGTCGAGCGGCGTGCTCATCAGCTCGCTGACCATCTGACGCAGCGCCTTGTCGTCACCAGGTGAAGGCAGCGCGACGTGGCTGACATGGTTGTCGATGTCGAACCCGGTGTCGTCCTGCCAGTGCAGCAGCCCTGCACGAGTGCGCGGCCGCACCACACGCTGATGAAAGCGACCGAACGGCGCCAGACGCTTGTCGAGCAGCGTGCGGAGGCGCTTGATTTCGACTTTGCCGTCGAGCGATAGCACGCCCGTGACCATCATCAGGTTGGTCGGGTCTTCCATCCCCAGCCACGCCGCATCGACGCTGGACATGGGGACGAGCCTGGTCACGGTGCCGTGATCCTACGCGGGATAGACGGAGATTTCCGTTGCCTTCACGGCGACCCAAACATCGGGTTCGGCGTCGAGGCGCAGCTCGCGCATCGCCGACGGCGTGACCTCCGCCACCATCGGCACCGGGCCACTGAGGCGCACCCTGACGCGGTCGCCTTCGAGGTCGATGTCGTCCGCGCGTCCACGCCACACGTTGCGTGGCGTGCCTTGCGGCCTGTCGAGGTACAGGGCCACAGCGCGAGGGTGGATGACTGCGAACACGTCACCGTTGCCTGCCTCAGGTGCGGCGATGGTCAGTCCGCCGTCTAGCTCGATGTGGTCGCCTCGTCCGTGGCCCTTCAAGAGATTGACGCCGGCCAGGTCGGCGACGAAGCGCGAGCGCGGCCGGGCGGTCACGTCGGAAGGAGTGCCGCTCTGCACGATCTTTCCGTTCTCGAGCACGATGAGCCGGTCGGCCAACGCCATCGCCTCGAGCGGATCGTGCGTGACCAGGATGCGGATCCCCTTGAATCCCGCGAGCTGGCGGGATAGCTCGCGCCGCACCTCCGCCCGAATCGTGACGTCGAGTGCGGACAGTGGTTCGTCCAGCAGAAGGAGCCGCGGATCGGTCGCTATGGTGCGGATCAGCGCCACGCGCTGCGCCTGACCGCCCGACAGCTCGCGCGGTAGCACATGCGCCTTGTCACCAAGGCCGGCGCGATCGAGCCACGCCTTGGCGACCGCATGGCCGTCGCGACCGACACCGAACGCCACGTTCTGGAGCACGGTCATGTGGGGGAACAACACGTGGTCCTGAAACACAAGACCGACGCGACGCTGCTCGGTGGGCACATGCCGTCCGCTGTGCGAGTCCTCGAAAACGTCACCATCGAGCTCGACGTAGCCGCGAATTGGAATCAGCCCCGCCAGCGCGCGCAGCAGCGTGGTCTTGCCGGCGCCGTTGGGACCGAGGACCGCGACCGTCTCTCCCGCAAAAACAGTCATCTCGACATCGAGCGCGAAATCCCGACGCCAGGTCTTGATCGAAGCGTGGAGGCTCACAGCACCCCTAGCCACAGTGCGCCCAGCCAGCGATCGCGCATTCCGATGAGGATGACAAGGGAGACCGCAAGCAGGACCAGGCTCAGAGCGATCGCGCCGTCCGGCCGGGTCTCGAGGGCTATGTAGACCGCGAGCGGGACCGTCTGCGTGCGGCCGGGC
>DATEGL010000052.1:0-8190 GCA_035280145.1 Candidatus Dormiibacterota bacterium
AGCCACGTCGCGACGGTCCGGGTCGGAGGCTCGATCTCCAGGTAGGTTCCGCGAAATGAGCACTCCCTACCGTCTTCGGTCACGAAGACGATGTGGTAACTCCCCCCGACCCGCAGGTCGATCGAGCACTCCGTCACCACATCCGTGAAGGGTGCGAACCAGTTGCGCACATGCTCCGGCTTCGTAAGGACGTCGAAGACGAGTCCGATCGGAGCGTCGAACTCTCGAGTGGTGACGATCTCGAGCTCGCTCGGGAATTCGACTACGGATGACCCATACCGACTCGGTTTCACTGCGGCTCTCCTTTCTTTTGTAGCTCTTTGAGGTAGTCGTCCATTCGATCCAGTCGCTCGTTCCACGCCTGCTCGTATTTGGCCAACCACTCGTGGAGCGGCCGCAGGCGCGCGGGTTCCAGGCTGTACAGCCGAAGACGTCCCTTCGCCCGGCAAGTGACGAGTCCGACCTTGCTCAGCACCCGAAGGTGCTTTGAAACCTGGGGCTGGGATATCGAGAGGTCGCTGACGATCGCTCCGACTGGCTTCTCGCCTGCGATCAGCACGTCCAGGATCTCGCGACGGCGGACCTCAGCGATCGCATTGAACGCATCGGAAGTCGTGGAAGAGCGGGCCATCTCTCAATCATATTCCGATATAGGAATACGTCACGCACGGCCATCTTCCGACGAGTAACGAAAAAATCGTTTATTGTGAGCCGATGGAAACCGACACCACGAACGCAGCCGAGCGAGTCATCCGGCGTTTCGGCGGGCAGAGCGCCCTGGCGCAGTTGCTCGGCCGTACCCAGAGCACAGTCGAGCACTGGGCGAGCACGGGATGGATCCCGGCTCAATGGCACCAGCCGCTGATGTCGCTGGCACGCAGCCGCGGCGTCGCCCTCGAGGCTCGGGACTTCGTCGAGAGCCAGGCACATGTGATCGAGCCCGCCACGGGACGGCTGGGCGTTCTCATCGTCGGCCTGGGAGCGGTAGCTTCAACCTTCATCGCCGGCGTCGAGCTGATCCGGCGAGGCGCCGCCCAGCCCATCGGCTCGCTGACCCAGATGGGCTCGATCCGGCTCGGCAAGCGGACCGAGGGCCGCTCGCCTCTCATCCGCGACTTCGTCCCACTCGCGGGTCTCGATCAGCTGGTGTTCGGCGCCTGGGACCCGATCTCGGACAACGCGTACGAGGCCGCCATCAAGTGCGGGGTCCTCGACCGGCACGCTCACATCGAACCCATTGCGGGCGAACTCCGCGAGGTCGAGCCGATGCCCGCGGTCTTCGACCGCAACTACGTGCGCCGGCTCGAGGGCTCCAATGTCAAGTCGGGCGCCAACAAGCGCGAGCTGGCGGAGGCACTCCGCCGCGACATCCGCGAGTTCAGAGATGCCTATGCCTGCGACCGCCTGGTGATGATCTGGTGCGCATCAACCGAGATCTTCATCGAGGAGACGCCGATTCACGCAGACATCGCCTCGCTGGAGGCGGCGATGGAGGCGAACGACCCAAACGTAGCGCCCTCGATGCTGTACGCCTACGCGGCCCTGATGGAGGGAGTGCCCTTCATCAACGGCGCACCCAACCTGACGGTCGACGTACCGGCGATGGTCGCTCTGGCCAACCAGCAGGGAGTGCCTGTCTGCGGTAAGGATTTCAAGACCGGCCAGACACTTATCAAGACGGTCCTGGCGCCGATGCTCAAGGCGCGCATGCTGGGCCTGCGCGGCTGGTATTCGACAAACATCCTGGGCAACCGGGACGGCGAGGTGCTCGACGACCCGGACAGCTTCAAGACCAAAGAGGTGTCCAAGCTTGGCGTGCTCGAATACATCCTCCAACCCGAGCTTTATCCGGACCTGTACGGCGACATCTACCACAAGGTCCGGATCAACTACTACCCGCCCCGTGGCGACTCCAAGGAGGGGTGGGACAACCTCGACATCTTCGGCTGGCTCGGCTACCCGATGCAGATCAAGGTGGACTTCCTGTGCCGGGACTCGATCCTCGCGGCGCCGCTCGCGCTGGATCTGGTCCTCTTCAGCGACCTCGCCCAACGCGCCGGCCTGCGCGGGATCCAGGAGTGGCTGTCCTTCTACTTCAAGAGCCCCCAGCATGCGGCCAGCGTGTACCCCGAGCACGACCTTTTCATCCAGCAGACCAAGCTCAAGAACACTCTGCGCTGGCTGATGGGCGAAGAGCAGATCACCCACCTGGGCATGGAGTACTACCAGGAGGACTGAACTCCGGTAGCGATCGGATCTGCGATGACCCGCCGTGAGAGGATCAGCGCGATTCCAGGCGACACGTCGGCATCAAGGAGGGAAGAGTGGATCTGCAAGCCAGGGAACAGGCCTTCATGAGTGCGCTGGTCACGGAGCACTTCGTCCAGCAATCGGCCGCCAGCGCCACCATCGCCGAGAGCAGCAGCCGCGCTTCGCTGTACCTCCTGTCGTTGTCCAGCTCTCTCGTTGCGCTCGGATTCGCAACCCAATCAAAGCAGGTGTTTCCGTACTTTGCAGCGGCGATCCTTCCTGCCATTTTTGTCTTGGGGATCTTTTCATTCGTTCGCGTCACAGATACCGCCATGGCGAATCTGAACTCGCTGCGGGCCATAGTGCGCATTCGCCGTTTCTACGCCGGTCTCCTGCCCGAAGCACCGAAGTTCTTTGGCCAGCACGACGGCGAAGGCGACATGGCCACGGTTTTCACCTTCATAGGCACGACGCGATCCTGGATCAATGCCCTGTTCTCGATGGCCAGCACTCTCGCGGCCATCAACTCTCTCGTCGCGGGCGTGGGAGTGGTCATCCTGCTGGTCGCCGTCTTTGGCTCTGGGTCCCTTGGCTGGGCTGTCGCTGTCGGCGTGGTGCTTGTCATCGCGCAGATGGTGGTTGCGATTGCCTATCAGCTGCGCCGCTTTGCGCAAACGGTCGACACCCGGAGTCAGTAAAGCGAGACTGGTTTAGTTAGGGCCTGCCGGAATCACCCGCCCGCAACGCTGGCTGTAAACGGTGACGCATAGAGCAGTGACGCGACGGCCAGCACCGAACCGGCCACGACGCTGGCAAGAACCACCGAGCGCCTTGAAATGGCCTCGCGACCTCGGCCCGAAATCTCATCAAGCATCACGTCGCCGCTGCGCCGAAGGTGGGCCAGCACATGGGCCGCTGCCGCCGCGATCATCACCACCGCGCTGATCGAGTGGGCCTCGATCCACGCAGATCCGAAGCGAAGGCCGAAAAGCCAGAGCTCGATCCCAGAGGCGAACAGGATCACAGTCGACGCGACCAGAACCGGGGCAACGACGAACCGCAACAGAACGGGAGGCGCACCCGCGAGACGAAAAGCAGCGCTGCCCGCGTAGTAGCGCACGAAGCGATAGCCCGTCGAGCCCAACTTCAAGATCAGGGGCGGTAGGAGCAGGAAGCCGACGAGGTAATGCGCCGTCAACAGGCTCGAGATGCGGATCACCGTGATCGCGATCGCGACCAGCAGCACGTAGATGACGATCCCCGTGAACGCCGTCAGCCGCTGGTTGCGTGCAACCGTGGGATCGTTGGCCGGGTTTTCAGCCGGGTCGCTCATCAATACGCTCAGAAACGCGGAGGCCGCCAGCAGAGCCAGGAATACGTAACCGAACTTGATCATCTCGCCATCAACGGCTCGATCCTGTAACTGTTGCCCTCTTCCGTGATCCTGACACCGGCTCCTTTGGCAACCGGGTCTATGACCTTGCCGGTGAGTCCAAGAACTGCGGCCTCGATCATCGGCGAGTGACTGACCACCAACGCCTTGCCGTCCTCGGGCAGTGACTGAAATACCGAGCCCAGGACCTCACCCAGGAGCGACGCTTCGCGTTCCACGAGCTCAGGATCTGCCGCGCGGAACGCGTCGAGATCTTTTCCCGCAGCGCGCTTCGACGCTTCGAACCAGCGATCTTCTACCGCGGATCGAAAGCCAGTATTGACGATCACGCCGCCAGGCACCGAGCGGCCCATGCCGGCGAGAAAGCAGGCCGCCGTCTGAGTGGCTCGTTGAGCGCCCGACGTAATGACCACGTCATAGTCGGCGTTCAACAGCGTGCCGATGGCGATGGCTTCGCGCACGCCATCGGGGGTGAGCATGTCATTGACAGCGTCCGTGTGCCGCCTCAGCTCAACAGTCCTGGCCACCCCAAACGTGGTTTTATCACCGCTCGGGTATCAGCGTCATGCGAACAGTTATGAGCTGAAGAGCTGCCTCGCGGTCGCGGCGAGCTCTTCCGGCACCGTGTCGACCATCGCCTGCCAATGCAGGCGCTCGAAGTACGTCACGTCAGAGCGATAGGGCGACTGGAGATTGGATCGACAGACCAGCCGCAGATTGAGCATGTAGCCGCGGCGACCTGGCGGTGCGCCGTAAAGCGCCATGTTGAAGCTCTGGAAACCAAGCTCGGAGTACAGGTTCAGGATCTTCGCCACACCCCTGCCCAGCTCCGCGACGCGCTCCTCCCTCAGCTCCGACGGTGAGACGGCACCGGGAATGAACGCGCGGACCTCGTTGAAGCCCATGGGCGCGAAGCTGGCGAGCCATTCGATGTCGCCAGTCGTTCCGATGTATCGCTCGCCGAGACTTTTCTCGGTCTCGAGGTATGCGTTGAAGCGCTCGCCCGAAACGTCGGCCAGCATCTGTTGGACCGTTGTCGGCGCCGGATCGACGCTCGACTGGACATGTGGATGAAACAGCGAGCTACCGGACGGCAGCATGTGGTTGGCGTTGATCGATGCCCACGTGGCATCGTGGTCGGCGCGCATCGCACCGCGGATGTACTCGACGTGAGTCGCGAGGTTGTCACCGACGAGGTCGGGCGTCATCTCGTTCAGGGGTATGTAATGCAGTTCAGGCGAGTAGACCGCCACCGCGCTGTACTTGGTGTAGGTGAGCAGATTTGGAAACAGCACAGCCTGCCCACGCCGTATGCGGCCCTCCGGCCAAATCTGCGGCGGTAGCTTCGGCGTTGCCTTGTCGAGCCGTTCGGAGCAGAACGGACAGGTGGCCTGCGTTGTCCTCGCAAACTCCTGGAGGTCGAAGCTCGGCGGGGCGAGCAAGGCCGAATTCGCACGGACCAGCCTCGCGGCGTAACCGGTAAGGGGATCCCATCGGACCTCGACGTTTGCTTCGACCATCTCGAAGTTGTGGGCAGGGTGAAGAATCTGGCTATTGAGGGTCTGCCTTCGAAACTCGAGACGACTGGCCCTCATTGAAGTTTCAGGCCTGCAGGCGATAGGCCACGACGGCAGGCTTCTGCGTGGCGGCGAGTGAAATCCCCGCCCCGGCGAGCAGGGTGTCGCCGGCGATCGCGAGTGTCGAGTTCGAGCCGGCGGGCAGCTGGGTCGTCCACACAATCGAACCGTTTGCCCGCGAGATCGCAACCAGCTCGCCCGTGAACGTGGTGGTGAAAACCAGGTCGCCGGCCACGGTGGCTCCACCAAGCGGCATCTGCGGCAACCGGGTCGCCCACAGCTGTTTTCCCGTCGCGACGTCGAGTGCGACCATCTCGCCTGCCGCGTGCAATACGTCCAACGTGCCAATCACGACTGTCGGCGCTGAGAACATGCTCCCCAGATCGACGACCGGGACGTAGACGACGCCATCCGCAGCGGCCATATTTGTCTCCACGCCGCCGGCCTCACCTGGAAAGAGCGTGTAAGGCGGGGTCAACTGCAGCTTGCCTTCGAGCCAGCTCATCGTCATCGTCGTGTCCGTTGTGGAGGCCGACCGCGGTCTTCCAGACAAGGGCGCCGGTGGAAGGGTCGAGCGCGAACACGTAGCCACCTTTGCCGGAGGCCAGCACGATCGAGCGCCCCGCAGCGGCTGTGAGTATCGGCGAAGCCTGCAGGTCCCAGTCGTGGAAGTCGTCTGGGAACGCCTGGTAGTACCACTCGAGCCGGCCAGAGGTCTGGCGCAGCTTGACCAGGCTGTCGGTGTAGAGCTCGCGGCTCGGGTTCGACTGTGCCTGCTGCTGAGACAGATACGGATTGCCTGTGCCGGCATAAATGGAGCCATCAGGACCGACCAGCAGCGGATCCCAGGCGCCACCCGCGGTGGACTTGAGCCCCTGGCCAGTCTTGTCCACCACTGTTTGAAAGCTCCAGTCGGTGGTTCCGCTCGTCGCGTCGAGTGCGTAGACGAGGCCGCCGCCGGCCGTGAGCGCCGACGCGACAAACACTCTGTGGTTGGCCACCTCGGGGGCGATGTCAAATCTGGCCTTGCCGCCTTCGAAGCTCGGCTGGTACCAGTCCTGATGGCCGGTGGCGGCGTCGAGCGCAAACACCCCAGTCGCGGTGACGCCGTAGACCCGGCCATACGCCAGCGTCACACCATTCGGACCGTAGTCGGACGAGTTGAACATATGCGTCCACATAGTGCGGCCGGAGGCAATGTTCACCGCGGTCACGTTCGACATGCCGTCCTGCAGGTAAGCCACGCCATCTGCGATCACAGGATTGGCGACATCTCGGCCACTCGCGCCGGACGCGGTCAGGGGCAGAGTCCAGGCGATCGTGAGCTTCGAAACATTGGCCGCTGAAATGCTCGATGTGGCGACGCGGGTGTTGTACAGGCCGCCATTCGGTCACGGCCACTCGTTGACGCACTTGATGTCCTCGGATGGAGCGCCAGGCGGAACTGATCCGGTGAGGTTCGCGGGAATTGTGGCTTCGCTAACTTTGGTCGCACTCCCGGCAGATGAGCTGCACGCCGCCGCGACAACGACCACCGCCAGGGCGGCCGCACTGCGCTTCACTGCACCAACATATCCGCCGATGGAGTGGGACGCGGCGCCTATGGCTACGAGCGCCGGGTTGCGGCGATTAGTTCTTGGTGTTGTGCCAGTCATTACAAGCACAGGGAGGTTGTCGACATGAGAAAGCTCATCGTTCTTTCGTTCATCAGTCTCGACGGCGTGATGCAGGCGCCCGGCGGTCCAGAGGAGGACACCTCAGACGGTTTCAAGTTCGGCGGCTGGACGGTTCCGTACTTCGATGAATTCGGCGGCCAGGTCATGGCCGAGCAGATGGGCCATCCCTTCGATTTGCTCCTCGGCCGGCGGACATACGATCTCTTCGCGTCCTACTGGCCCCAGGTCACCGACGAAACGGGCCGTGGCATCAACGAAGCCACCAAGTACGTCGTCTCGCACCGGCCTGTCGACACCGACTGGAAAGAGACCGTCTTGATCGACGGTGACGTCGTGGCCCGGATTCAGAGTCTGAAGGCGGAGGACGGTCCCGAGCTTCAGGTCCACGGGAGCGGCAACCTCATCCAGACGCTGCTGAGAAACGATCTTGTCGACGAGCTGTGGCTGAAGACGTTTCCGGTAGTCCTCGGCGCCGGCAAGCGCTTGTTCGGAGATGGCACGATTCCAGTTGGCCTGCGACTGGTCGAGAGCAGCGTGTCACCCAGCGGAGTGGTGATCGCCTCGTATGCCCGGGCGGGCGAGGTGAAGACCGGTTCGTTCTGAGGACCGGTGATGACTGGTTCAAGGCGTTGGGCTCACGAAATCCAACAGCAATCGCAGCGGCCGAGGGAGCTCCGCGGGATCGATCGTTTCGACGATCGCACTGATGTACCGAGCGTTGCGCTCCGACACGCTCCGGACGAAGCGACGGAATTGCTGATCCACCGGGCGGCTCCGCCACGCGTGCTGGCTCCGGAACCTGCGCCATGGTTGTGCATCGCCCGCGAGCGCGATGAGCCTCAGCAATCGCTTTTGGCCGGCGGCTCGAATCAACTCGTCCTCCAGGTCCGCGCTGCATGCGAAGAACCCAATCGCCTCCAGGCTGCCGCGATCCAGGTTTCGACCGAAGCCTGCCTTCTCTAGAGCCACCCGTATGACTTCCTCCTCGCCTTCGTCGTAAAGACCGGCGAGCCGGACTCCAGGTTCGTCAACAGCCAGCTGACGCAAGGACCGGCTGATGGCGTGGGCGCCGTTGATCGGAACGATGGACACGTCCTGGGCGTTCAGATCGCGCCCCAACCGCCGCGCGGCCAGATTCACCGCGAGCTCGTCGGTTACCCCTTCGACCAGGACGATGGTTGGCACAGCGGAAATTAAGAGGACCGGCCTAGCGAGGTCGGGCGCTAGGCCGGTCTCGCCATCGCGAGCGCTTGCTCGCGCGTCACCTCCATGTTGTGGGCCTCGCGGCCGTGAC
>DATEGL010000053.1:0-8134 GCA_035280145.1 Candidatus Dormiibacterota bacterium
GGCATCCCCTTGAAGAACTGGCGCATCAGGAAAATCCCGAAGACGGATGCGCCAAAGGGAGCGATCTGCGCCTGATAGCTGTCGATCCAGTGCAGGTTGGCCAGGATGATGAAGTTGGGGACCAGGGTGACCTCGGCTGGAACCATGTAAATCGCCAGCACAAGGCCGAAGACGAATGTCTTGCCTGGGAACGGGATCGAAGCGAACGCGTAGCCGCCGAGAAGCGACGTGATGAGGACCAGTCCCGTCGAGCCGGAGGCGACGATCACGGTGTTGAGGAAGTAACGGGCCCAGGGAATGTGAAGCGTGGCCCCCGTCGAAGGATCTGGAATCAGCCCCAGCGCGGTCAGGTAGTTGTCCCAATGCCACAGCGGATAAAGGATGGGCGGGAAGACGAAGACCGACTGCAGCGTGCCAAGCGAGATGACGATCATCCAGTAGAAGGGAAAGACGAACAGAGCCGCGAGAGGGATGAGGACGATGTAGCGGGGGAGGAGTGTCAGCGCACGACGGCTCATCGGTAGAAGACCCTCCGCGAGAAAACGCCAACCTGGAGAGCCGTGATCGCAAGGATGATCACAAACAGGACGACAGAGATCGCCGCCGCGTAGCCGGCGTGAAAGAACGAGAACGCTTGCACGTAAAGGTAGTAGCCGATGGTCTCGGCGGCCTTGTCAGGACCGCCACCGCCGGACGTGGCTCCGCCGACCCCGCCGGCGAAGATCAGGATGGGCTGCACCACTTTGAACGAGGCGATGACATTGATGAGAAGGACGAAATAGGTGGTGGGGCTGAGCAGGGGCCAGGTCACACGCCAGAACCGAGTCCACGGCCCGGCGCCGTCGACCAGGGCGGCTTCGTCAAGCTCGGGCGGAAGGTTCGAGAGGCCCGCCAGGAAGATCACCGTGTTGTATCCGGCGTGCTGCCAGACGCTGTACAGAATGATCGCCGGCATGACCGCCTGCGGCGAGTCGAGCCAGTTGATCTTGGGCAGGCCGACAGCGCTCAAGGCGGCGTTGAGCACGCCGACGTCTGGGTGGTAGATGAAGCTGAAGATGAGGGCGGTGGACACGATCGGCATCACGTACGGCGCGAAGATGACTGTGCGCAGGAAATCCCGCAACGGCATCGCCTTGTTCAGCAGGACCGCCAGGAAGAGGCCGACCGCCATGCTGGCCGGCACTGTCGCGGCGACGAAGTAAACGGTCTGCCACAGCGCTTTGCGGAAAACGTCGTCGCGGGTCAACAAGCGCTCGAAGTTGGCTCCGCCGATGTAATCGCTGGTGTTGCTGATGAGGTCCCAACGCTGAAAGGCGAGCCAGAAGATCCAGAGCGAAGGGATGAGCACGAAGACGATCAGGATCGTCATGGCGGGCGAGATCAGGAGGTATCCGGCCAGCGCGTCGGCGCGGGCCTGGCGGCGGCGCCCGGAGAAGATCGCCCAGGGCCGGGGGGAGATTTCGACAGCCCTCTGAGTCGCCACCACGGCCTATGATCGTCGGTTCGCCATGAGCGCCACAAATACGCGGCTGACCTTCCTGCACACCGGAAACCCGACCGGGCTGAAGTTCGAGGTCGAGCATGGCGACGCGCGGTGTCTTTTCGACTTCGGCCGCGAGCACGCTCCGTCAAGGGCGTTCTTCTCCTTCGGCCTCGCACCGCGCCGCGGCCGCGAGCTACAGGACCTCATCGCGGTGGGGGTCGCACCGCCGCTCGACGGCGTTTACGTGGGCGATGCATGGGACCGCCGGACCAACGTCTTCATCTCGCACATGCACCTGGACCACACGAGCCTCGTCGGCATGCTCGGGCCAGATGTCCCGCTCTTCTACCCGGGGGCGATGGAAGCCGTTCGCGAAGCCGCGGACGCCTCTGGCTACCTGCCGTGGCGGCGCCCACCGGGCACGATGGTGGGGGACGGCGACACGGTGACGGTGGGACCGATCCGGGTCCGGTTCGTGGCGGTCGACCACGACGTTCCCGGCTCGACCGGTTTCCTGATCGAAACTCCTGACGCGAGCATCGCGTTCACGGGTGACCACCGCTGGCATGGTCTGCATCCCGAGGTCACCGAGGTTTTCGCGCGCACCATGCACGGTGTCGACGTGCTCATCCAGGAGGGGGTGTCGCTTGGCTATGTCCCCGCGGAGGGTGCTCCTCCGCAGCTCAGCGAGGCCGATGCAATCGCCGAGCTGGGCCGCGCGGTGGCTGAGGCGCCGGGCCTGGTGATCGTGAACTGTTATGGGATGAACCGGGAGCGTGTGGCGGGCCTTGTCGCCGCCTGCTCAAGCTCGAACCGCCGCCTGTTGATGGAACCGCAGATGGCGGCCATTGCCGGATGGCCCGATGTGATCGGTGCGACCAATTCGATTCGGGAGAGCCCACGCCGTCACTGCCTGCAGCTCGGCTTCGAGTCGCTTCCGCTGTTGATCGATTTGAAGCCCCCGCCGGGCTCGCTCTGGATCCAGTCCGGGGGCTCTCCCATGGGACCTTTCGATCCGTCGATGGTCGTGCTGGAGGCGTGGGTCGCGCGCTTCGGGCTCGAGCTCCGAACGGTTTTCAGCTCGGGTCATTCGCGCCCGGAAGACATCGTCCGCATGGTGTCCACCGTCCAGCCGAAGGTGGTCATTCCAGTCCACACCGCGTCGCCTCAGGCACTGGTGGTGCCCGGCGTGCCGAGCTTTGTACCCGAGGCACGAGTGACCTATCGGGTCGCGGACCTTCTTGCCAGGAGCTAGCGCGCGAGACGGCGGCTTAGGGCCGGCAGATAATCGTGCGCGGTCATGTCGAAGCTGACCGGCGTCACGCTGACCCAACCATGGTCGACCGTGAGCGCGTCGGTGTCCTCGTCCACGTCGGTCATCCGGTAGGTGCTTGCGCTCCAGTAGTACGGCTCTGCGCGCGGATCCGACCGCCTCTCAAATCTCTCCTGATAGCCCGACTCTCCCTGCCGCGTCACTCGAATGCCTTTCACCGCGTCGAGCGGAAGGTTGGGCACGTTGACGTTGAGTAGCACCTTGTCCGGCAGGCCGTTGGTGAGAACCTCGGACGCAATCTGGCGAGCGAAATGGGCCGGTGTGTCCCAGATCGGGTCTTTGAAAGTCGAGAGCGAGACCGCCATGGACGGGATGCCGAGAATCCGCGCCTCAGTCGCGGCGGAGACCGTTCCCGAATAGATGGTGTTGGTCGCGGTGTTTGGCCCCAGGTTGATCCCGGAAACCACAAAGTCGGGCCGCTCGGTGCAGATGGCCAGGATGGCGAGCCTGACCGCGTCGGCCGGAGTTCCGTTCACGGCGAAGCCGGAGGTGTCGCCCGCCAGTGCGACCTTCTTGACCCGCAGTGGCGTCAGGGTGGTGATCGCGTGGCCGACCGCGGACCTCTCGGCGTCCGGCGCGATGATCGTCACCTCGCCCAGCTCTGCCATCGCCTCGTACAGGGCGGCCAGGCCGGGCGCGGTGATCCCGTCGTCGTTGGTCACCAGGATTCGCTTCACGCTCGAGCCCATGCCGCCAGGATTCTAGCCTCGCCGATTTCGGCGGCTCGCTGGCATGATTTCTGACGCTCGTGCCAACGCTGAACGCCAGAGCCCGCGCCGGACTGCCGGACAGCGCCTTCGCCTACATCGACTCCAAGGGCAGGCGCCGCCTCCCGATCAATGACGAGGCGCACGTGCGCAACGCGCTGTCGCGATTCAATCAGACGAGCTTCGAGGACGAGCAGGCCAGAGACCGCGCACGGACACGACTGCTGCGGGCGGCCAAGAAGTACGGCATCGTGCCGGTGGGTTTCATGACCGGCCAGCTTCTGAATGTCCGAGTGCGAGCTGCGGCCAACGCCGGAGAGGAACGTGACCTGCCGACCGGCCTGGTCACGTTCCTCCTCGCCGACATCGAGGATTCGACCGGCTTGCTGGGCCTGCTGGGCGATCGCTACGGGCGCGTGCTGCGCGACCTCCGCGGGGTTCTGGGAGGCGAGGTGCGGGCAAGTGACGGACGCGTCGTCGACATTCGTGCCGACGAGCTGTTCGCGGTATTCAAGCGAGCTCCGGCAGCGCTCCAGGCCGCGATCGCCATCCAGCGAAAAATCCAGGTCCGAACGTGGCCGGGCGATGTGCGCGTTCGCCTCAGGCTTGGCCTGCACACAGGGCGCCCGACCCTGACCGAAACTGGATACGTAGGCATGGCCGTCCACATGGCGGCGCGGGTCTGTGGCGTCGCGCAGGGCGGTCAGATCGTGCTCTCAGAGTCTGCCCGCCAGGCGGTGGCGGTCTCGCCACACACCAGCGTCATCTTCCGCGACATGGGCGAGCACAGGCTCCGTGGCATACCCGGCCCGGTGACGCTCTATCGAGCCGAGGTCCAGGACCTGCCCGTCACATAAGTTCTTCGAGGTGCGTCATATGCCTCGTCTATTCGTTGCGGCGTCGCACCAGCTGTCGCGCGATCACAGTGCGGAGGATGTCGTTCGTGCCTTCTCCGATCGCCATGAGCGGCGCGTCGCGATAGAACCGCTCGATGTCGAGCTCGGTCGAGTAGCCGTATCCGCCGTGGATCCGCATCGCCTCCAGCGAGGCTTTGAGGCACACCTCTGAGGCGTACAGCTTCGCCATGCCGGTTTCCAGGTCGGCTCGCTCGCCGGCGTCGAGCGCGGCCCCTGCCCACCACGTGAGCAGGCGGGCCGCCTGGACCTCCGTCGCCATGTCCGCTAGCTTCAGCTGGATGGCCTGGAACTCTGCGATCGGCCGGCCGAAGGCGTGGCGTTCGCGCGCGTAGTCGAGGGCCTGGTCCAGGCACGCCTGCGCAACACCCACCGCACGGCCTGCGATGTTGACGCGGCCAACCTCGAGCGCCGAGAGCGCGTGCTGCAGCCCATGTCCCTCGCTGCCGCCGAGCGCGTTCTCGAGCGGGACGCGGCAGTCGTTGAGAAACACTTCGGATGATTCCGGTCCCTTGTATCCGAGCTTGCCGAGGTCCTTGCCGACGGTGAATCCCGGCGTGGACTTCTCGATCAGAAGGATGGTCATCCCGGCGTGCCGAGGCTCCGCGTCGGGGTCGGTCTTGACCAGCACAGGGAGCGGGTCGGCGTGTCGCGCGTTGGTGATCCAGGTCTTGGTGCCGTTGACGACGTAGTGGTCGCCGTCGCGCCTCGCGGTGGTCGTGATCCCCTGGAGATCGCTTCCGGCTCCGGGTTCCGTCAGCGCGATGCCCGTGCGCCGCTTTCCAGACGCCAGGTCGGGGAGGTACTTGCGCTTCTGCGCTTCCGTTCCATATCTGGCGAGCATCCACGTCGCGAGGGAGTGTGAGCCCAGCACGCCGGCCACGCCCATCCACGCCTTCGAAATCTCCTCGAAGACGATCGCGTACGAGATGGCGTCGATTCCGATGCCGCCGTACTCCTCTGGGACGAGCATCCCGAAGAGTCCCATCGCCTTCATCTCGTCGACGATCTCGGTCGGGTAGCGCCCTGACAGCTCCCACTCGCGCGCGACCGGTTTGACGCTGCGGCGCGTGAAGTCGCGGATCAGGTCGCGGAACGCGGCTTGCTGCTCGGTGAGGTCGAAATCCACCCACCCACAATCATCGCCTTCCTGGCGTTCGGGCAACCGGAGGCAAGGGAACGGTGCAGGCTCACGCGCAGCTGATTGCGAGAGCGCTCTCAAATAGTTCTTGACAGAATTCGTAGTGTCGTGTACAAAGTCGCCGTGAGAGCGCTCCCACAGAATGGCGGCAAATAGCACCCCGACGCTGGAGGAGGTCGCCCGGCTGGCCGGAGTCTCTCGCGCCACGGCGTCGCGTGTCTTCACCGCCAGCCCCAAGGTGAGCCCCAAGGCGAGGCGTGCGGTCGAGAAGGCAGCGGAAAAGCTCCAGTACGTGCCCAACCGTGCGGCCCGCACACTGGTCACCGGCCGGACCGACTCGATCGGCCTGGTCATTCCCGAGCCGACCGCGTCTTTATTCGGCGACCCGTTCTTTCCGCGCCTGGTGCGCGGCATCAGTGAAGTCCTGTCCAGGCGCGGTCTGCAGCTCGTCCTCCTCATGCCGCAGTCGAGGGAGGACGAAGCCCGCCTCGAGGGATACCTGTCGGCAGGGCACGTCGATGGCGTGCTCATGGTCTCCCTACACGGCAACGATCCCCTGCCGGAGCGCGTGCACCGGCGGGGCACCCCGGTCGTGCTCGGTGGCAAGCCCAACATCAACAGCCCGGTGAACTACGTCGACGTCGACAACGTCGGCGGAGCGCGGACGGCGGTCCAGCACCTGGTCTCGCTGGGTCGGCGCACGATCGCCACCATCACCGGCCCGCTCGACATGGGCGCCGGCGTCGACCGGCTGCAGGGATACCACGACGGCCTGCGCGACGCCGGCCTCCAGATCGACCCCACGCTGGAGTTCGCAGGTGATTTCGGCCAGGAGAGCGGTGCCCGGGCGATGCAGGAACTTCTCGACAGGCGGCCGGACCTCGACTCCGTCTTCTGCGCCGCCGACGCGATGGCCGCAGGCGCGCTCGAAGTCCTTCGCAGGCGCCGGCGCCGCGTGCCTCAGGACGTCGCGGTGGTTGGGTTTGACGACTCGACGATCGCCACGTCGACTGTGCCTCCGCTGTCCAGCGTGCGCCAGCCCATCGAGGAGATGGGCCGCGAGATGGCGCGACTCGTTCTAACCGGCTCGGACGGGCCGGCACTCGGTGGCAAGCGCGTGATCCTGGCGACTCAGCTCGTCGTCCGCGCTTCGAGTGTGAAAGGGGGAGGGGGATAGAGGAGAGGAGCTCGACACGGAACTTGCGAAATGAGCACCAAGAGTGCAAAAAGGAGGTTTGAAACTAAGACATGAAACGATTGAGGAGCGCCGGCCGCATCCTGGGGGCGACGGTCGTCGCCGCCCTGGCCGCGGTCGCGTGCGCGTCCGGCAGCACGTCCACTTCCACCGACAACGGACCCATCACGCTCACGCTGGCCACTTTCAACAAGTTCGGGTACAGCGACGACATGCTTGCGCAGTACCACAAGCTTCACCCCAACGTAACGGTGGTTCAGAACATCGCGGCTACTTCCCAGGCCGCACAGGACAACATGTTCACGAAGCTGGCCGCCGGCTCCGGCCTAGGAGATGTCGAAGCGGTCGAGGTCGACTGGATGCCGAAGCTCAAGCAGTACGCGAACCTTTTCGTCGACCTCTCGACGCCCGAGACGAAGGGGCGCTGGCTCGACTGGAAGTCGCAGGCGGCGACCGTCAACGGAAAACTCATCGGCGCCGGTACAGACATCGGCCCTGAGGCCATCTGCTACCGCTCCGACGCGTTCGCCAAAGCGGGCCTGCCCAGCGATCCAGCGGGAGTCAGCCAACTGCTTACCGGCGATTGGAACAACTACTACGCGGTTGGCCAGCGCTTCGACAAGGCGAACACCGGTGTGGCCTGGTTCGATTCCGCGGGAGCGACCTACCAGGGCCTCGCCAACCAGTACACCAACTTTTTCGAGTCGAGCGACGGCACTGTGGTCGCCACCTCCAACCCCGACGTCAAGAACGCATTCGTCTCGGTGCTCAACGCCAGCTCCGCCAGCTCGGCGCACCTTCAGGAATGGAGCACGGACTGGAACGCCGGCCTCGCCAACGGCGCGTGGGCGACGATGCTCTGCCCATCCTGGATGCTGGGTGTCATCTCGGGCAACGGGCCCAAGATCAAGGACTGGAAGATCGCCAACACGTTCCCCAATGGCGGCGGCAACTGGGGCGGTTCGTACCTGACCGTTCCGAAGCAGGGCAAGCACCTGGCCGCGGCCAAAGACCTCGCGCTGTGGCTCACCGCTCCGGAGCAGCAGATCGCGGCGTTCGTCACCACCGGCAACTACCCGAGCCAGGTCGGCGCCTACAACAACCCGGCGCTGACGGGCGCGATGAACCCGTACTTCAACAACGCGCCGATCGGCCAGATCTTCGCCGACCGCGCCAAGGCCGTTAAGGTGACGCCGTACAAGGGCGTCAAATACGCGGCGATCATGCAGGCCGTTCAGGACGGTCTGACCCGCGTCGAAAGCAAGAAGCAATCCATCGACGCCTCGTGGGCGCAGGTGGTCTCCGACATCAAGGCGCTCAGCTGAGCAGCGAGGGACTGGGCCACTCCCTGGCCCAGTCCC
>DATEGL010000054.1:0-7565 GCA_035280145.1 Candidatus Dormiibacterota bacterium
TTGTGTTACCGGTCGCTGTGCTGCTGGCGGTAGCTGCCTGCGGCGGCTCAAGCGGGCCTTCCAGCGGATCGACGATCACCTTCGCGGCCGCCGTCTCCCAGACAGGCGCGTTCGGGCAGGCAGAGGGGCTCTACACGCTCCAGGGTTACAAGTTCTGCGTCCAGACGTTGAACGCCAAGGGCGGAATCAGCTTCGGTGGTCAATCCCACCAGGTCGCCCTGGTCACGCAGGACGACCAGAGCGTCTCGGCCACCTCGGCCCAGATCATCGACCAGTACAACGACAAAGGCGACAAGCTGATCCTCAGCCCATACGGTTCGGCGGCAACCTCTGCCGTAGCCCCGGTGGTCGAGAAGAACGGCCAGGTCATGGTCGACAGCAACGGCGCCGACACCGCGATCTTCACACACGGCTACAAGAACACCTTCGCGGTGCTCTCTCCGAGCAGCACGTACGTCACGACGATCATCGACGCCCTCACGGCGCTGAACCCCGCACCCAAGACCGTCGCCATCATCGCGGCGGACGATGGCTTCAGCCAGCACGCTGCTGAGATCGGGGTCAAGGAAGCCCAGGCCAAGGGCGTGACGGTCGTTCCGGCGCCCACGGCCTACACGTCGACAACCAAGGTGAAGGCCAACGTGACAGACGTCTCGTCGGCCCTGATCGCCATCAAAGGCTTGAACCCCGACGTGATCATCATCTCCGCCCACCTCAACGAAGCCGTGGCGGCGGTCAAGCAGGCGTCCGAGCTGGGCGTAAAGCCGAAGCTCGGCTTTGCAGCGACTGTCGCGCCGCCGACGCCCGCGTTCATCTCGGCGCTCAGCGCGAAGTCCGAAGGCGTGTTGGGCAGCACGCAGTGGGTTCCGGAGATCTCCGCCCAGGACAGCCTCTTCGGCAACGCGAAGCAGTTCCTCAACGACTTCACCAATGCCTTCGGCTGGTCGGCGAACCAGTACCCGTACCAGGCCGCCGACGCGGCCGCCGGCTGCGAGGCGATGTACCTGGCCATCCAGAAGGCCGCGTCGACCGACCCGGCCAAGGTTCGCGATGCTTTGGCCGGACTGAAGGCGGACACGTTCTACGGCCACATCGAGTTCGATTCCACCGGCATGAACGCGAACAAGCCGATGTACGTCATCCAGATTCAGAAATCGGCGTTCGTGACCGTCTACCCGAGCAACCTGGCGACAAAGCAAGCGAGCTGGCCCGCCGTCTCGTAAAACCCGCGTGAGCCAGTTCCTCCAGGCGGCCGCCTACGGGGTCGTCCAGGGCGGCGTGCTCGCGCTGGTGGCGGTCGGCTTTTCGCTCGTCTGGGGAGTGATGAACGTGATCAACCTCAGCCACGGCGCGTTCGCCGTCGCCGGCGCCTATTTCGCCTGGCAGCTCAACCTGCGCCTCGGCCTCGACCCGTTCCTTGCCATTCCCATCGTCGCCGTCGCGCTGTTTGGCATCGGCTACGCCGTTCAGCGCGGGCTCATCAACCTGGTCATCAACGCGCCGATCTTTCTCACCCTGCTGCTGACGTTCGGCCTGAGCCTCGTCATCCTCAACGGCCTGCAGCTGCTGTTCACCGCGGACGACCGCACGATCGACACCACGTACGCCCTGGAGAGCTTTGCGATCGGCGGGGTCAACATTCCGTACGGTCGGCTCGGGGCTTTCTTCCTGGCGCTTCTCATCACGTTCGCCCTGGCGGCGGTCATGACGAGAACCCGGCTAGGGCACGCCATCGGCGCGACCGGCATGGACCGTGGGGCGGCGCGGCTGATGGGCATACGCGCGCGTCATATCTATGCGGTCACGTTTGGCATTGCCGCCGGCCTCGCCGGCGTGGCCGGCACCATGATCGCCACCGTCGGCTCGTTCAACCCGACCACGACTCCGGGTCAGCTGACGCTGGACGCGTTCGTCATCTCCGTGTTGGGCGGCCTGGGCAACACGTATGGCGCGCTGGTCGGAGGGCTGGTCTTCGGCATCGCGGAGTCTCTGGGCGGTCTCCTCCTCACCGGGACATGGGTGAACGCCATCGCCATGGCGGTCCTCATAGCCACGCTGATCATCCGGCCGTCCGGTTTGATCGGCAAAGCCCAGTACAGCGGACGCGTGGAAGTTTGACCACTGAAGCGCTGGGCGCGATCCTACGGGGGCGACGCCGCAGCTGGGGGGAGGTGGGCATCGATTGGGTGCGCACGCGGACACTCAGAAACTCCTGGCCGGCGGTGGCGCTCGTCGCGGCGTTTGCGGCCATGCTGGGCCTGCAGCAGGGAATCGAGCCAGGAACGCAGCGGCTGCTGTCCGCAGTCTTCATGTTCGTGGCGCTCGCCCAGGCATGGAACATCATCGGCGGCTACACCGGGTACGCGAGCTTCGGCCAGGTGGTGTTCTTCGGTCTGGGCGCGTACGCGACCGCGGTGCTGATGAACAACTACCACGTGTCGTTCTGGCTGACGCTGCCGGTGTCGATCCTCGTCGGCACACTCTTCGCGGTCCTGATCGGACTCCCGCTGCTCCGCCTGCGCGGGCACTACTTCGCGATCGCGACTCTTGGATCGGCCGAGGGCGTGCGCGAGGTGATCAACAACATGACGCCCGTCACCGGCGGGGGCGTCGGGATCACCATCCCGACCTTCGGCGAGGGCGCGCCAACGCCTTACTTCGGCAAACCGGGCTTCTACCTTGCGTTCCTCGTCCTGGCAACAGTGTCGGTGGCTCTTTCATCGGTCCTGGCTCGCAGTCGGTTCGGGTACGCGATGGTCGCTGTCAACGAGGACCAGGACGCCGCCGCGGCGGTCGGCATCAACACGACCGTGGTGAAGGTCATCGCATTCGCGGTTTCCGGCGCGATCGTCGCGGCTGCCGGCGCTCTCTACGCCTTCCAGCAGATCACCTTTTATCCAACCGACGTTTTCGACCCCAGCTTCACCGTGCTAATGGTGATCATGGTCGTGATCGGCGGAAGCGGTTCGATCGTCGGCCCGCTGGTCGGGGCGGTCGGGCTCGAGCTGCTGTCGCAGTACCTGAGGATCTACGCCGACAAGTACAACCAGCTCATCTTCGGCGCCATCATCGTGGTCGTCGTCGTCTTCTTTCCGCAGGGCGTCGTCAACTTCGTGCGCGACGCTTGGCGCACGCGCCGCGTCTCGGTTCTCGACAACATCAGGCGGTACCGTCTTTGATCGAGGTCCGCGACCTCAACAAGCGATTTGGTGGGCTGTGGGCGCTGCGTGATGTCACCTTCTCGGTGGCGGCAGGCGAGATCCTCGGCGTTATCGGTCCCAACGGCGCGGGCAAGAGCACGCTGATCAACCTGATCACGGGATACACGCGGCCGACGAGCGGGACGATCACCGTCGATGGCAATGACATCACGGGCCTGCGTCCGTGGGTGGTCGCGCACGACCGCGTAGCCCGCACGTTCCAGATCGTCAAGCCTTTCCGCGGCCTCACCGTGCGCGAGAACGTCGCGATCGGAGCGATGCACGGCAACGATCGGGACCGAAGCGTCCGAGATGCGCTGGCCACCGCCGACGCACTGCTCGAGCTGGTAGGCATCTCGCAGTACGCCAACGCGGCCCCGGGCCAGCTGAGCGTCGCGGATGCGCGCCGCCTCGAGCTCGCGAAGGCGCTCGCGAGCCGGCCCCGGCTGCTCTTGATCGATGAGGTCATGGCCGGGCTGCGGCGCCAGGAGATCGACGCCGCCGTCGAGCTCATCCACCGGCTTCGGAACATCGGCATCACGATCGTCGCTGTCGAGCATGTGATGCACGCGATCGTCTCTATCAGCGACCGGGTGCTTGTTCTCCATCACGGGTCGATCCTCGCCATGGGAACTCCCCGCGATGTGCTTTCGGACAGTCGTGTGATCGAGGCCTATCTCGGCCACCGCTACGCGCGGAGGGGAGAGGCGTGAGCCTGCTCGAGGTGAGCGAGCTCAACGCCGGCTACGGCCGCGTCCAGGTGCTGTGGGACATCCAGCTCGCGGTGGAGGAGAGGCAGATCGTGGCCCTGATCGGCGCGAACGGAGCCGGCAAGTCAACGCTCCTGCGAGCGATCTCAGGCATGATTCAGACGCGGTCGGGCCGGATCACTTTCCAGGGACGTGAGATCGCCGATGCGTCGATCGAGTCGATCGTCGACCTCGGCGTCGCCCATGTGCCGGAGGGCAGGCGGCTGTTTTCGGGGCTCACTGCGCGCGAGAACCTGATCCTCGGTGGCTGGCGCCGCAACAACCGCGACCTGACACGAGTCCTCGAGCTGTTCCCGGCCCTCGGCGAGCACCTCAACCAGGTCGCTTCGACGATGTCGGGTGGCGAGCAGCAGATGTGCGCGATCGCGCGCGGGCTGATGAGCGAGCCGGCGCTGCTGCTTATCGACGAGCTGTCGCTTGGCCTGGCCCCGAACCTGGTCGACGAGATCGTGGCCCGCCTGCCGGCCATAGCGGCTTCGGGGACCGCGGTGCTTCTTGTCGAGCAGGACGCGGACACCGCGTTGAGCGTGGCCGAACACGCGTATGTGCTAGAGACCGGTCGGGTCACGAAGTCGGGACCTTCGAAGCAGCTGCTCGCGGACCCGTCCATCAAGGAGGCGTACCTGGGATTGCCAGCCTGATAATTCGCCGCGATGCGGCGGTTCGAGTTTGTCGGCGGGACGTCGAGCAAGTTCTGGGAGATCAGCCAGACCGGAACCGAGGTGACCGTCCACTTCGGGCGCATCGGCAGCGACGGTCAGACGCAGACCAAGAACTTCGACTCGTGGGATGAAGCCGCCGAACGAGTCAGGAAACTGGTGGCCGAGAAGCTGCGTGAGGGCTACAAAGAAGTGGCAGGCAGCGGCCCGACACCTGAATCCGAGCCCGGCTTCCGAACTCCGCCCACGTGGCCGCCCTACGAGATCCCGCTGCTGCCGGGTGACGGCCCTGCCCGAATCGGGAACGTCAAACTTCCCTCCGGGAGGTGGTTGGGTGGCAGCGCCGAATTCGCCCCACGGGGTGAGGCACCAATCGCCGAACCCGTGCTCTGGGCGACCAATGACGTCCTCAAGGACGCCGGCCGCACTCTTTACCAGCTTCGAGCGCCGGCGGCGGCGAGGAACCTCGTCCCCGTCCTGTTGGTGGGCCTCGACGGCGAACCCGGTCGGCCCTGGGACACTCGGGAGTTCTGCCCGACCGATCCACGCCGGTCGAGGTTGATCGACGTATCGGTTGAGCTCGCCAAAGCGTGGCAGGAGCAGTTCGAGAGCGAGGACGGTTACGACGAGGCCCGCCAGGAGGCCGTCCGCCCTTTCGGAAAGGGCTTCCCGGGCCTTTCCAGGCCCGCAACCATGGACCAGATCGAAGACGACGAATCGGTCCTGTCCCGGATGCGGGATCGCAGGGTCGCTCTGGTAGCTGCGGAACGGCCGGCTGACGTGCCGGTCGCAATCGGCTGGATGGGGGCCGTCAACGTCCACGATGATCCGGCGCTGATCTCGGCCGTCCTGCGCTCCTGGGAGATCCGCTGGAATGCCCGGTTGGTCGAGATCGGGTTCGACACGCTCACCCTTTCGGTCGGCAATCTGCCGAGGGACGAAAAAAGCGCCCTGGCGCTGGCGGCCGAGCACTGCGCGTTCTGCTCGGACAACGTCTGGCAGGGTGCGCAGTCGATCGCAGAATACGCACGTGTCGTGCGGGCAAGCAGCACGTGGAGATTCTGGTGGGATTAGCCAGCAAGGAACCGAGAAATCGCGAAATCTTGCGCATGTCCTGGGCTGAAACTGGGTAAGTAGTTCTTTAATCGCCTGCGCTAAGGCGAACCTCGGGAAGGGCAAGGTTCGAGCCCTCGGAGGCAAGACACCGATGAGTGTCCTGCTGTGGGTCCAACTCCTGTCGTCGTTGCTTGCCGTCTTGGCGCTGTACGTGGTGCTGCGCTCGTTCGTGATGATCGGGCCGGCCCAGGTCGGCCTCGTCATCAAGCGGGCGTCGATGCGCCACAACTCGACGGATACGCCAATCGCGTTCGCAGGCGAAGCCGGCTACCAGGCCGAGCTCCTAATGCCTGGCCTCCGCTTCAAGCTGTGGCCGAAGTACGTCGTCATTCGGTACCCGTGGGTGCAGGTACCGGCCGGCGAGATCGGTGTCGTGATCTCGCAGATCGGTGAGCCGCTCCCGACGGGCGCGAAGTCGGCCGTGTACCGACCCGAGTTCGGCAACTTCACCAACCTGCAGGCGTTCCTGGCCGGCAAGGGCCAGAAGGGCGTCCAGCGGCCGGTGCTGCCGCCGGGCACGCTTGCTCCCATCCATCCGGTCGCGTTCCTCGTCGTCACGGCCACCAAGGCCTATGGGCTGCCGGTCGATCCGCAGCTCGTCGCCAGGGGCCCGCTGTCGCCGGCGTCGTTCGGACTGCACCAGGACCAGTTCCGGGTGAATGTGATTGCCCCTGACGGCGCTCACGACATGGTGGGCATCGTGACCACGCTCGAGGGCGAGCCCCTCGGGCCTGTCGACATCGCGTGCCGCATCGGCGGTTTCAGCGACATCGAGGCCCTGGAGAGGCAGCCGAACATCACCGACTCGGAGCTGATCGAGGCTCTCCTCGGCAAGAAAAACGAGCTGCACAACAACTACCAGGACTTCCAGGCGTTCGTGGACAACGGCGGCCGGATCGGCCTGCAGCACGACCCGCTGCTGTACGGCGCCTACCTTCTCAACCCGTTCCTGGTCCGCGTCGAGGCGGTCCCGATGCTGGTCGTCAACCAGGGTGAGGTCGCCGTGATCAAGAGCTACGTAGGGCTGCCCACGCTCGACACGTCGGGGCCCGAGTTCAAGTTTGGCTCGATCGTGCAGCCAGGCCACCGTGGTATCTGGCGCGAAGCTCTGCGTACGGGCAAGTACCCGCTGAACCCGCGGATCTACGCAGCCGAGAAGGTGCCGACGTTCATCCTCACCTTGAACTGGGCCGAGGCGAACTCCGTCGCGCACAACCTCGACGCGCAGCTGAGCCCGATCGAGGGCAAGAGCCGCGAGGGGTTCATCTTCAAGATCGACCTCCAGGTCCAGATCCACGTGCCAGACACCAAGGCGCCAAAGGTCATCTCGATGGTCGGTTCGATGCAGAACCTTGTCAACGAGGTGCTGCAGGCCGCCGTCGGCAACCACTTCCGCAACACGCTGCAGGGCCTGGAGGCGGTCCGCTTCATCGAGACGCGCGACCAGGTGCAGGCCGCCGCGCTGGAGGCGATCTCCCGCTACCTCGCCGCCTACGAGGTGGAGACGCGCGGCGTGTACATCCAGGACGTGACGTTCCCGCAGGAGCTGGTTGCGGTGCTGACGCGGCGCGAGATCGCCAACCAGGAGAAGGCGACTTTCGAGCAGCAGAAGGACGCACAGATCGTGCGCATCGACCTGGAGAAGCAGCGTGGCACGGCCGACATGCAGGCAGAGCTGGCCAAGGCACAGGTATCGGTGGACATCAACCGCGCCCGCGCCAACGCCCGGATGGCGGAGGCCGACGGCGAGGCGGCCTTCGTCCGGGTCACCGGCGAGGCGGAAGGCTCGCGCCGGCGGGCCATCGGCCTGGGGGACGCGG
>DATEGL010000055.1:0-5688 GCA_035280145.1 Candidatus Dormiibacterota bacterium
CAGCTGCTGGCGCTCGCCGCAGTGCCCGCCATCTACGTCAGCCTGGCCCCGCCCGCGCTCCTGCGCCGGATCTGGCGGATGAGCGAGGAAGACAACCTGCGGGCCTCGATGCAAGACCTGCTCATCTTCAGCCCCAACCGCCAGGTGATGGCCGAGCGCGCCATCCAGTGGGCCGTGCGCCTCATGGGCGCCAGGGCCGGCTTCATCGTCGACGCCGACGGCAAGGTGATCGCCGCAGTGGGCATCGAGCGCGAGGAGGCTGCCGCGCTCTCACCTGAGGCAGAGTCCGTCGTGCGCGCGCCATTGCACCTCCCCGAAGGCCAGGGCTACCTCACCGTGATCGCCGGCCGGTTCACGCCGCTGTTCGGCAGCGATGAGATCGGCCAGGTGAACGCATACGCGGTCTCCGTCTCGGCGGGACTGGAGCGTGCCCGCGTGACCGAACGGATGGCGCAGATCGAGAAGAACAAGTCCGAGTTCTTGAACCTCGCCTCGCACGAGCTGCGAGGCCCGATCACCGTGATCCGGGGTTACGTCTCCATGCTCCAGGGCGGATTGCTTGGACACCTCAACGAGCGGGGCCACAAGGCGGTCAATGTGATGGCCGCAAAGGCGCTCGAGATGAACGAGGTGATCGAGGACATGATCGAGTCGGCGCGGCTCGAGGAAGGCGGTTTCACCCTGCGTCGCGTCGAGACCGACCTGCGCGAGGTTGCGCGCGAGGCGGCCGACGCGGTGGCGCCGATGATGGACGCCGGCCACAGCCTCGTCATGGACGTGCCTGATCGCAGGGTGCGGGTCAACGTCGACCGCGAGCGGACCCGGACGATAATCGCCAATCTGCTCAGCAACGCGATCAAGTACTCACCCGAAGGCGGTGAGATCACCTGTCAGGTCCGCGCTCGCAACGGGATCGCGAAGGTCGCGGTAACGGACCACGGACTGGGCATCGCCGACGACGACTTGAGCACGCTGTTCACCCGCTTCGGCCGGGTCATCACGCCGGAGACCGAGCACCTGAAGGGAACCGGGCTCGGTCTTTTTCTTGGCCGCCAGCTGGCGAGGCTGCACGGCGGCGACATCTCGGTCATTTCCGTGCCCGGCAAAGGCAGCACGTTCACGCTTCAGCTGCCGACGGGCGCGGCCGTCGACGAGACCGCGGGGTCAGTCGGCGCCGATGCTCCGAGGGGCTAGCGGCTCTCCCGTCTCGAGCAGCGTCTTCAGGCCGCTGATGATGAACATCCAGCCGCCGGATACGCTGGCCGCGGTCTTCGGCGAACCTTCGAGCTGGTCGTGGATCACCGTCAGCTTGCACACACCGTGAGGCTGAGGCTCGATCTCCCACGCCACGCGACTCGGTGGCTCGACGGCAAGCTCCGGGTTGTAGAGGGACCGCCAGGTGTGGACGAACCGTCGCGGCCTGTCCGATTCGAGGACCTTGTTATCGCCCCAGAGCTCCTCGCTGTCGGAAGCGACGTGGAGAAGGGGGGTGCCGGCCTCACCGGTGGTCCGTACACGCGAGCCGAAGAAGTACCTGGCGGTGAACTCGGGCTTGGTGATGGCGTCCCAGATCTGCTCGGGAGTCGCCTTGATGAACACCTGGTAGACCTGCGTGGGGGCTCCAGCCATGGCTGGATATCTTTCTAGCTCATCCTTCAGGTCGGCGAGGGTCGTGGTCGCGGGCCGCGTGTACTTGCTGACCCACCTGTCGTAGATCAGCTGCACGGGCACCGGGTTCAGGTAATGCCGCTTCTCCCGACCTACCTTCCGGGTCACGACGAGTCCCGCCGCTTCCAGGACGCGCAGGTGCTTCATCACGCCGAACCGAGTCATGCCGTCGACCTGGGCGTGGAGCTCGTTCAGAGTCCGCCCCTCACGCTCGAAGAGGCGGTCGAGCAGGAGGCGGCGGGTCGGGTCGGCGAGCGCCTTGAACGCGGGATCATCGCTTGACATGTGCCTTGCTGGTCACCTAAAGTATGGGTGACCGAAAGGTCACATTATCAGGTTGGAGGCTGGAGATCGTCATGAAGAATCCTGTCGTTTGGTTCGAGGTCGTCGGCAAGGATGGTGACAAGCTCCGCAAGTTCTACACCGACCTGTTCGGCTGGAGGATCGGCGGGGCGACGGATGACATGGACTATGGCCTGGTCCAGGGCGGCGAGGGTGGCATCGGCGGCGGCCTCGGCAAGAGCCAGGACGGCGGCGCGGGACACGTCACCTTCTTCATCGAGGTTGACGACCCCAAGGCTTATCTGGCGAAGGCCGAGAAGCTCGGCGGCAAGACTGTCATGCCGCCGACCGAGATCCCGAGCTACAACCTCACATTCGCCTATTTCATCGATCCGCAGGGACACCTGATCGGACCTCGAAAGGCGCGGTGCAGTAAAGCGTGAAATACACGGACGACAGCGCGCTCCCCACTGTGACGGACGACGTTCTGATGGACGCGCTGACCCGGACGCTGCCCTACACCGTGATCATCCTGTTGGCGGGTCCGAGGTTCTCGCCGGCAAGCCCGAACCGCGACCCGGAGATCGCGGGAATCATCCTGCAGCACGGAAAGCGGAACTTCGCGCTGCACCAGGCGGGCCTGCTGGCGGTCGTCTGTCCGATTGCCGATGGCACCGATGTGAGTGGAATCGGTGTGTTCGCCGCCACGCCCGAGGATGTGGACCGCATCTACTCGAACGACCCGGCAGTCAAAGCGGGAGTTCTGAAGTACGAGGTGCATCCGACCAGGGCCTTTCCCGGCAGCGCTCTGCCCGAGTGGCAGCCGACCGATTAGTTTTACTGTTGGGCGCAGTCCTAACAGGCATGAGCACAGGGGTGTTGTCATGAGCAGCGTTCGGGTACTCGTCGGTACGCGGAAGGGAGCCTTCGTGTTGACCTCCGACGCCACGCGCAAGAAGTGGAACGTGGAGGGGCCGCATTTCGCCGGCTGGGAGATCTACCACCTGAAGGGATCGCCGGCCGACTCGTCTCGCATCTACGCGTCGCAGACGAGCGGTTGGTTTGGCCAGGTGACCCAGCGTTCCAACGACGGCGGCAAGACCTGGGAGACGGTGGGCAACCAGTTCGTCTACGACGGCACGCCGGGGACGCACCGCTGGTATGACAACTCGCCACATCCGTGGGAGTTCAAGCGCGTCTGGCACATGGAGCCCTCGCGCACCGACCCGGACACGGTTTACGCCGGCGCGGAGGACGCGGCGCTCTTCGTCACGAAGGACGGTGGCACGACCTGGAACGAGCTTCCGGGCCTGCGCAACCATCACACCGCGTCGGAGTGGAATCCCGGCGCCGGCGGCCTGTGCCTGCACACGATCATCCTCGACCCGAAAGACCAGGACCGCATCACGGTAGCCATCTCGTCGTCGGGCACGTTCCGCACCGACGACGGCGGCAAGACATGGAAGGCGATCAACCACGGTCTGCGCTCCAACCACATCCCGGACCCGGACGCTGAGATCGGTCACTGCGTGCACCACGTCGCGATGCACCCAGAGCGCCCGCAGGTGCTGTTCATGCAGAAGCACTGGGACGTCATGCGCAGCGACGACGGCGGAGACAACTGGCGCGAGATCAGCGGCAACCTGCCCACCGACTTCGGCTTCGTGGTCGACATCAACGCGAATGACCCGGACACCGTGTACGTCCTGCCCATCACCAGCGACTCGCATCACTTCGTGCCGGAGGGCAAGCTCCGGGTCTACCGCAGCAAGAGTGGCGGTGATGAATGGGAGCCGCTGACCAAAGGCCTGCCGCAACAGGACTGCTACGTCAACGTGCTGCGCGATGCGATGTCGGTCGACACACTCGACCCATGCGGCATCTACTTCGGCACGAGTGGCGGTCAGGTCTATGTCTCGCCGGACGGTGGCGACAGCTGGTCGTCTATCGTGCGCGACCTGCCGGGCGTGCTCTCAGTGGAAGTCCAGACACTGCCGTGATCCAGGTCGTCCTGCCCAAGAACCTGCAGATCCTCGCAGGGGTTGGGCGCATCGTCGAGGTGAACGTCGACGGGCAGCCGACGCAGCGGACCGTGTTGGACGCGCTGGAGGCGCAGCACCCGGCGCTGCTCGGCACAGTGCGGGACCAGCAGTCGAAGAAGCGGCGGCCGATGATCCGGTTCTTCGCGTGCGAGGAGGATCTCTCGGACGAGTCGATGGATGCACCGCTGCCTGACGAGGTGGCGGCCGGCAAGGAGCCGCTCCTCATACTGGGTGCCATCGCAGGAGGTTTGTGAGCGAAGAAAGGCGGGATCGTCGTTACTTGCGAGGCGGGCGCAACTTCGGTTGTGGCTGCGCGAGCATCTTCGTCGTTCTCACGGCCGGCCTGATCCTCAGCCTCTTCAACGCGGACGTCGGCATCGGCGTCTCGGCCCGCATACCGCTGACCGACAGCAACGTCACGCTGGCGGGCTCGGTCGGCAAGAAAGACCGCGCACCGGACGCGCTGCCGCCTTACCTGCACGGCAAGCTCGGTGGCAACCAGAACTTCGTCAACCAGTCCACGACGCTGACGATCTGGGTTGCCGAAGGGACCGCGATCTTCGTCATCGGCCGCCAGGAAGGCGCGCCTTGGGTCGACCTTCACCTGGAAGCCCGCAGCGCGAGCTAATCCGATGTCGAGTTCAGGTGAACTCGAATGTTGGGTAGCGAGCCAGCCGAGGGCGTTGTCCTGACGTAGCGCTCAATGAGCGCTTGGAGGAGGAGTGCGAGGGGTGTTTTCCGAGCCGGCCGCTCGGCGCGGCCGGCGGTCAGGGTGGCTTCGTCCGATCGATTGGCTGTGGGCCAGGAAGGTCCCTGTCGCAGCCGTCATCGGCGCCCTCATGATCGCCTCCACCCTCTACGTGCTGTGGGCGATCAAGGACCTGCCGGATCCGAACCAGAACGTGCTCGCCGCCGGCGACGTGGTCGTGGTCGACCGCAACGGCAAGCTCATCGAAGACTGGAGCCCGGCCGGGCATTACCACGTGACGCTCAGCCTCACCGACATGGGCCCTTACGCCCCGAAGGCGGTGCTCGCCGCCGAGGACCGCGGCTTCTACAGCCACGGCGCGATCGACCCGATGTCCACGGCCCGCGCAGCTTGGGTCGACGTCACCTCGCGCGGGCCATATCAGGGCGGCAGCACGATCACTCAGCAGCTCGTGAAGATCCAGCTGCTCGCACCCGAGAAATCCATCCCGCGCAAGGTCCAGGAAATCGTGCTCGCCGTGGTGCTGGAGCAGAGGTACTCCAAAGACCAGATCCTCGGCATGTATCTGAACCGTGTCTATTTCGGGCACGGCGCGTACGGTGTGGGCGCGGCGGCGCGCACGTATTTCAACAAGGACGCGAAAGACCTCACGCAGGCCCAGGCGGCCTTCCTCGTCGGCCTGATCCAGGCACCGAGCGCCTACGACCCGGCGACCCGTTACGATGCCGCGCGCACTCGACAGCTTTACGTGCTCGAGGGCATGGTGGCGATGCGCTCTCTCAGCGCCGGCGACGCCGACAAGGCCGCCAATGAGGACGTCAAGTCAGAGCTCCAGATCTAGGCCACAGCGCGCCAGAGCAAAGCTCCGCACTTCGTAGACCACGTCCTGGTCGAGCTGGAGAACAGCTTCGGCTCTGCGGCCGTCCAGCAAGGCGGCTTCACCGTGCGTACGACCCTCGACCTCGATCTGCAGCAGACGGCTGAGCA
>DATEGL010000056.1:0-6661 GCA_035280145.1 Candidatus Dormiibacterota bacterium
ACTCACAAACTGTGTCGGCGGCTGGATCACCCGACTGGCGTCTGCCATCTCCCCGAGACCCAGAATAGGCCGCTGTGGGTTAAGGCGACTTTATGCGCCGGTTAAGGCTTTGCGAGGCAGGGCGATGTAGAAGACCTGCCCACCTTCTCGGGCCGCCTCGGTCCAAATGCGTCCGCCGAGGACCTGGACCAGGTGCTTCGTGATGGCGAGCCCGAGGCCAAAACCCCCAGACTCCCGCGGCCGGGCCCGATCGACCTTGTAGAAGCGTTCGAAGACCCGGCTCCAGTGCTCGGGCGAGATGCCGGGGCCGCGATCGCGGACGCTCAAAACGAGCTCGTGATCCGTGTTTGTCGCGGCGACATCGATTGCAGTGCCGGGCGGCGAGAACTTGGCGGCGTTGTCGAGGAGGTTGTCGAGCGCCTGGACGAGCTTGGCGCGGTCGGTCTCGATGACAAGCCCGTCCGGGATGGACGCGTTGACCGGTCGGTCGATCGCGAGCCTGGCGATGCTGTCGGTGACCAGCTCGCCGAGATCGAAACGCGAGAGGTCGACGGCCATCGCGCCCGTTTCGATGTCGCCCAGCTGGCGGAGGTTGTCGATGATCTTGCTGATCAGGTCGGCCTCGCGCACCAGGCGCTCGGCAAACCGGCGGCGGTCTTTCGGCTGCGGGTCGCCGAGCAGGCTCTCCGCGGTGAGGCGCAGCGAGGTGATCGGGGTCTTCAGCTCGTGGACCAGGTTGGCGACGAACTCCTGCCTCACCGTCGCCAGCCGGCGCACTTCGGTGATGTCGATGAGAAACAGGGTCGACGCGCCGGTGCCTGGCCCCGGGACGAGGTGTGTCTGAACGGTCCGTCGGTGATGCACGAGCTGGGCCTCACCACGCTGCTCCCTGCCATTCACGATCTCGTACAGACGCGACTCGAGCGTTACCTCGACCAGGCTCGCCGGGAGGCGGGAGGCATCGATCTCGAAAAAGTCGCGCGCGGCCCTGTTGGCGCGTATGACCCGGGACTGCTCGTCGAGCAACATCGCCATGACCGGCGCCGACTCGAGCGCTTCGCCAAATGCGTCGAGCGGCTCAGGCTCGCGCCGAATCTGGTCCTCCGCCCGCCTCCTGTCCCAGATCACGGCCGGAGTATATGAGCGCGAGATAGGCGGCACCCCCGCGCCACGGAGGCTTAAGCCGCGATTAACCCCTGCTTAAACGACCGTCCATAACGTGGATGGCGTCTTCAGTTGGGAGCGAATGACAAGGGCGCGTAGTGGGCGCTCTCCAAACAAGTAGGAGGGACAGATGCTTCGACTGTCATCAATCGCGCGGTTGGCGCTCATGGGCGGAGTGGCCGCCATGGTGGCAACCGCCTGTGGCGGCTCGGGTACCGCAGGGAGCACGCCGTCTCCGGTTGACGTGGGCAGCGGCAGCCTCACAGGAGCGGGCGCCACGTTTCCAGGGCCTTTCTACCTGAAAGCGTTTGCCGACTTCTCGGCGCAGTACCCGCAGGTCACGGTGAACTACCAGGCCGTCGGCTCGGGGGCCGGCATCAAGCAGTTTCAGGCGAAGACCGTCGACTTCGGCGCGAGCGATGTGCCGATGACGTCTGCCGAGGTGACGGGAGCCGGCGGCGCTGACCAGCTGACCGAGATCCCGACGACCCTCGGCGTTGTCTCGATCGCATTCAACGTCTCGGGCGTGAACAGCCTGAATCTCGACGCCGACACGCTTGCAGGGATCTTCCTTGGCACGATCAAGAACTGGAACGACCCGAAGATCGCGGCCCTGAACTCCGGCACCACCTTCCCGAACAAGGCGATCACGGTGGTCCACCGCTCCGACGGCAGCGGCACCACTTTCCACTTCACCGACTACATGGCCAAGATCTCCGCGGACTGGAAGTCGAAGACGGGCAGCCCCGCCAAGTCGATCAGCTGGCCGACCGGCACGGGCGCGAGCGGCAACCAGGCAGTGGCGCAGGCGATCAGCACGACTGACGGGGCCATCGGCTACGTCGAGCTGGCGTACGTGGTCCAGACAGGCATGAAGCAGGCCTCGCTGAAGAACGCGAACGGCAAGTTTGTGCAAGCCAGCGTCGAAGGGGCCACCGCGGCGGCCGGAACCAACAACAGCGTCAGCCCAACGAACTTCTCGATCACCAACGCCGCTTGCGACGCGTGCTACCCGATCTCAGGATTCAGCTGGGTCATCCTCTACACCTCGTACAGCGACGCGAGCAAAGGCAAGGCCGTTGTGAACCTCTTCAAGTGGCTCGTGACCAAAGGCCAGACCGACGGCAAGGACCTGCAGTACGCAGGCTTGCCGACAGCCGTGCAGCAGCTGGCGCTGACCAACCTCAAGACGATCAAGGCCGGGGGCTCGCCAGTCCTCAGCTAGCTCGACCGGGTCCGGAAGCGGCGCGGGATTCGAGCCCCGCGCCGTTTCTTTTTTAGAGCGGCTTACGTGCGGGGACTCCCGGGCGTCGTGGATAGGCGGCGGGCGTTGGTCGAACCTTGCTGACGATCACGACCGTGCCGGCGCGACGCGCCGCGGTTGGAGCCGCCACGACAACTGGATGAGACCCGCCCAGCATCTCGATCGCACGGTGGGCAGAGCTGAGCTCCTCCCTGTCGGTCTTCTGGGCAAGGAGCCGGCCCCCCACTCTCACGAGAGGCAGGCAGAGCTCGACCAGCACCCGCATGGGAGCGAGCGCCCGCGCGACGGCGAGGTCGAAGGCTTCGCGATAGCGCCCGTCCTGGCCGACCTCCTCCGCGCGCCGCGCCACGACCTCGACGTCTCCCAGGCCGAGCCGGGCGCACGCTTGGACGAGGAAGGCCGCCTTCGCCTGATCGGCTTCGACCAGGGTCACGGCGAGTGCGGGCTGGGCGATCTTCAGCGGCAGGCCGGGAAGCCCGCCTCCGGACCCGACATCGACGATCCGCTGCGCGCCCTCGAGATGCTCGAGGAGGACCAGCGAGTCGTCGACGAGCTCGCCGACTGGACCGGCGACCAGTCCCGGCCATTCCGAGATCAGCCGGGTGAGTTCGGACAACCTAGAATCTGATATCGACATGCCCATCTACGAGTATCGGTGTGAGAGCTGCGCCGAGAGGTTCGAGGTCCTGACCAGGTTCGCCGAGCGCGACACCGCCCAGGTGTGCCCGGCCTGCGAGTCCACCAAGACACGGGTCCTGGTTTCGAGCTTTGCCTTCGCCAGCGGCAGCGGCGAGTCGTCGCTCACCGACTTCGCGAGCGAGTCGAGCGGCGGCTGCAGCTGCGGCGGTGCGTGCTCCTGCGGCTCGAGCTCGAACTAGCCCTCTAGCGTTGCTCTTCCCGGTCACGTACCGGGTCAATGCCGCCGGCCACATGGAGGTGGGTGGCTGCGACCTCGTCCAGCTGGCCCGAAGTCACGGCACGCCCCTTTACGTCTATGACGAGGCGACCGTCCGCCAGCGGGCTTCCGAGTACATGGCGGCGATGGACGGCGCCGGACAGGTGCTGTACTCGGCGAAAGCCTTCGCCTCTCCTCTGTTCCTGCGGGTGATCGCAGAAGAGGGCCTGGGCCTCGACGTCGTGTCGGAGGGCGAGCTGCACCTCGCCGTGAAGTCGGACTTCCCGCGGGACCGCATCCACTTTCTCGGCAACAACAAGAGCGTGGCCGACCTCGGGGCGGCGTATGCGGCGGACGCGACCATCGTCATCGACGGCGAGCACGAGTTCGACCTGCTGCGCGATGTCGTTCCGGATGGCGCGCGGGCGGCGGTCATGCTTCGACTGTCGCCAGGCGTGAAGCCGGACACGCACGATCACATCTCCACTGGACAACTGGACTCGAAGTTCGGGTTTTCCATCGAGTCCGGCGCGGCAGGCCGCGCCGTCAAGACGGCGCTCAAGCATCCAAAGCTCGAGCTGGTTGGGCTCCACTCGCACATCGGGTCGCAGATCTTCGCTCTTCGTGCGTACGAAGACGCGATGGAGATCATGCTGAATCTGCTCGTCGAGCTCCGCGACGAGCTGGGCTTCGCGCCCCGCAAACTCGGCGCGGGCGGGGGGCTCGGCATCGCGTACACCCAGAACGACGACCCACCGACGCCGCGTCAGTTCGTGGAGACGGTGCGTCACGCGCTGGTCACCGGGTGTGAGCGGCGCGACCTGAAAGTGCCGGAGCTGGTTGTCGAGCCCGGTCGTTCGATCGCCGGTCCGGCCGGGATCGCGCTTTACACGGTCGGTTCGATCAAAGACATTCCTGGCGTGCGCCGGTACGTGGCGGTCGATGGCGGTATGGGCGACAACATCCGGCCCAAGCTCTATGGCGCGCGCTACGAGGCGTTCCTCGCCTCTGCCCCGGAGCGCGCGTCGAACGGCAAGGTCACCATCGCCGGGAAGTACTGCGAATCGACCGACATCCTGATCACCGACATCGCGATGCCGGCGCTGTCACCGGGAGACATCATCGCGGTGCCCGCCGCCGGCGCGTATTGCCTTGCCATGGCGAGCAACTACAACGGCATGCCGCGACCGGAGGTCCTCATGCTGCGCGATGGACAGGCGCGCGTGATGCGGCGACGCGAGACGCTCGACGACCTGTTCGCGGCGGAAGTCTTCTAGAAGGAAGTCTTCTAAAGAAGGATGTTGATCCGCGCGGTCACGCAGCCCTTGTCGACGTCGCACGCGACCACGCTGTGGGTCCGGATGACGCCGGTTTTGGTGGTCACGCTGGTGGAGAACGTGCCCTGGCAGGACGCCTTCACGCTCCAGGTCTTCGAAGGCGTCGCCGAGCCCTGCGGAGAGTAGTAGCTCAGCGTCACGTTGCTGTTCGGCGTGAAGCTCGCGCCGGTGAAGCTGGCCGCGTTGCCTCCGACGACCGACTGCGACTGCGGCGTCAGAGAGGGCGCGTTCGAGTTGCCCGGGCAGGGATTCACAGTCGGCGGCGGCGTGGTTGGCTGGGATGTTGGCGGTGATGTTGGTGCAGGGTACGAGGTGGGATTCGCAGTCGGGCGCGCAGTCGGTCCCGCGGTTGGCCCGGTCCCCGGCGTCGAGCTGGGTGGCGCGCCGCCGGCGACGGGGCTGACACCAGGCGTCGGCGCTGATGGCCGGGAAGCCAGCGCCAGCGCCGACACCACGTGCAGCGTGGCCGAGGCATGGCACGTCTCGTTCCAGCAGATCTTCACCGTGTGGTCGCCTGTGTCGATGTCTTTCGGCACGTTGATGTACAGGTTCACCTTGCCGCTCGGATCGGCTCGAAACGGATAGGTGTGGACGATGCTGTGGAGCTCGATCAGCCCCGCCAGGTGGGCCGGCACGTTGCTGGCGATCACGTCGACGACCTCGCCGGGAGAGGACGTGCTCGGGGCCAGCACGAGACTGGTCGCCTGCGCGGCGACGGCGCAGACCCCGAGCACGAGCAGCAGGATCATCACCGCCGCGAGGCCGACCGCAACTCGGGGCCGGGTCAGCACCGGCTTGTTGGACGCGGCGATTGGAGTGGTGGCGGCCGGAGCCTGAGCATGTTCGGGCGGTGACGGAAACGCAACCGCGACGGTGGCCGGCCGTCGAGGTTTCGCCACGGCGCGATCGACCACCGCTGCGCCCGCGGCGATAGGGACGGTCGAGGGCATCGGCGCTTCGATGACCACCGTCGTGGCGGCGGCCGATCGCGTCGTGACGCCCGCGGGCACCGCCTCTCCCAGTGCTTCCGCGAGAGTGTTGACGAACTCACCGCACGACACCCAGCGTGCGGCTGGATCTTTGGCCAGCCCGCGCATGATGACCGCGTCTACGGCCGGTCCAAGGTCCGGATAGCGCGAGCTGGGAGGCACCGGCTCGCGGTGCACCTGGGCGTACAGAAGCTCCATCAGCGCCTCGCCGTCGAACGGGATGACGCCGGTGAGCATCTCGTAGGCGATGGTCGCCAGCGAATAGCGGTCCGCTGCAGGGCCGACCTGCCGCCCGGTGACCTGCTCCGGCGCCATGTATGCGGGCGTACCGGTGGTGACGCCGGTCATGGACTTGAGCGACGAGCCCTGCAGCAGCTTTGCCAGACCGAAGTCGGCCAGCACCGGGGTGTCGTCCGAGCTGAGGAGCACGTTGGCGGGCTTCACGTCGCGATGGACCACGCCGTGCGCATGGGCGTAGTCGAGGCCGGCCGCGACCCCGCGCAGATACCTCAGCGCCGTGTAGCGATCGAGTGGACCGTGCGCCATGCGCGTGGCCAGGTTGCCGCCAGGCACGTACTCGACGATCATGTACGGCGTCCCTTCGAACTCGCCGAAGTCATAGACGTCGACGATGTTCGGATGGCGCATCTTCGCAATCGCCTGGGCTTCGTGGCGGAACCTGGCAACAGTGTCGGCGTCCGGTGTGATGGCCTGCATCACCTTGACCGCGCCGGTGCGTTCGAGCTCCGCGTGATACGCGCGGTAAACCAGGCCCATGGCTCCCTGGCCGATGAAATCCTGGACCTGGTACTGCCCCAACCTCGTTCCCGGCGCGATCGACACGAGCCACTGATTATGCGGGGCGCCTGATGAACTTCAGATGGTCTTAACGCATCGTTGATCGATTGCGCGCGCGAGAGCATTTCAACGTTTCTGATGCTTAACGAAGCCGCGCGTGGATTAACAGGTTGGGCGTTACGAGACGTTGACCGTCGCGTATGCGCATCCGCCG
>DATEGL010000057.1:0-12067 GCA_035280145.1 Candidatus Dormiibacterota bacterium
TGCTTACAGCAGCGCGGACTCGCTCTCAGCGTCGAAGAAGTGCAGTCCGCGCGTGTCCAGGCCGAGCTTCACGCGGTCGCCCGGCGAGACGTTCATACGCGGGTCGACTCGAGCCGTGACCTGGTCGCCGCCGACCGTCCCATAGAGGAACTGGTCCGAGCCCAGCCGCTCGACGACGTCGACCTTCATATCCAGGGTCGGACCGCCATCGACGACGCGGTCGGTGACCGTCTCTGGCCGGAAGCCCAGCGTGCCCTTCTCAGCGCCGAGGGCCTTGGGCAGCTTGACCTCGAATCCAGACGCTTTGGCTGAGCTGTTGGTCACGGTCGCCGGAATGAAGTTCATTGTCGGAGTGCCGATGAAGCCGGCCACGAACAGGTTCGCGGGGTGGTCGTAAATCTCTCCCGGCGTGCCGACCTGCTGCAGGATCCCGGCGTTCATGATCGCGATCCGGTCACCCATGGTCATCGCTTCGACCTGATCGTGGGTCACGTAGATGAACGTGGTCTGCAGGTCGCGGTGCAGCTTCTGCAGCTCGACGCGCGTCTGGCCGCGCAGCTTGGCGTCCAGGTTGGAGAGCGGCTCGTCGAGCAAGAACACCTTCGGGCTGCGCACGATTGCGCGCCCGAGGGCGACACGCTGGCGCTGGCCGCCAGACAGGGCGCGCGGCTTGCGCTTCAAGAAGTTGTCCAACCCAAGGATGCGGGAAGCGTTCTTGACTCGCTTGTCGATCTCGTCCTTCTTCATGTGCTGCATCTGGAGCGGGAACGCCATGTTGTCGTACACCGACATGTGCGGATACAGCGCGTATGACTGAAAGACCATGGCGATGTCGCGATCCTTGGCCGCGACGTTGTTCACCACCCGGTCGCCGATCAGGATCTTGCCCTCGCTGATCTGCTCGAGTCCCGCGAGCATGCGCAGGGCGGTCGACTTGCCACACCCGGACGGACCGACAAGGACCATGAACTCCTTGTCCTTGATCTCGACGTTGAAGTCCTTGACGACGGTCAAGTCGGCTGTGTAGCGCTTGACTACGTGGTCGTAGGTTACCGATGCCATCTCATCTTTCCCTCACACAGACCCTGGATGCCGCCGCATACACCCCTCCTACCCACAATTCTATTTACCTCCTCCTAATCTGCAAATGCGAGGCACCGAGCCTCGATGTGGAGCTGCGAACCACGAGGCTCGTCCGCAGCGGAGCGGGCGACTCTACCGCCTCGCCTTTCATGAGCTGGATGAGCATCCGCGCAGCGAGCCGGCCCTTGTCGACGATCGGCTGGCGGACCGTTGTCAGCGGGGGGTTGGTCCACGCCGAGGCCGGTATGTCGTCGAAACCCACGATCGAAAGGTCCTCCGGCACCCGAATACCGGCGGCGCGAGCTGCATCGACGACCCCGATCGCCGCCATGTCGCTCATGGCGAGCACGCCGGTCGGCCTGCGCTTGCCCCTGGGGAAGGACTCGAACGCGCGCTGCCCCGCCGCCACCGAGATGCCGGCGACCACCCTGTGGGGCTCAGGCACCCCGGCATCCCTGATCGCCGTCTGATAGCCGGCCAGCCGCCGCGCCGCGGTAGGTGCGCTGTTGACCTGCGCCCGGGCCGGCGGGAGGACAACGATCGCCAGGTGCTCGTGGCCGAGCTCGAGCAGATGCCTGGCCGCCGACCTGGCGCCGCCCTCATCGTCGACGTTCACCGCAGGATGGTCGTGCGATGCGTCCGAGTCGACGAGCACGGTCGGGATGCCGATCCGGTCGAGGACGCCGAGGGCGCGGTCATCTGGGCTCAGACCAAGGCTTATGAAGCCGTCGACCGACGCTTGCCGGATCGCGCCCTCCAGCGACCCGTCGAGCGGCGGCACGAGCAGCAGGGTCAGGTCGTGCTCCTCGCACAGCTCGCCGAGACCCTGGATCAGCTCGCTCACAAATGGGTTTTCGAACACCGTCGAGAGGCGCTGAGGGATGAGAACGCCAATGGTCCCGCTCCGGCGCATGGAAAGGGCGCGGGCCGCCGGGTGGGGCGTGTAGCCGAGGTCGTGCGCCACCCCGAGCACGCGCTCCAGCGTGGCTTGGCCCAGCCGCTCCGGGTTGTTGAAGGCGAACGACACAGCCGTCTTCGAGACGCCGGCCGCGCTGGCCACGTCAGCGATGGTGACCCGGGACACCAGGCCTGGCTCCTGAACTGGTCACGCCACGCTCCCCAATGCGCCCCAGCACCCCATTTCGCCGGGGCCTCGCCAAATTCGTTAAACCGATTTAGTAAATCGGTTTATGAGCCGATCCTATGCCACGCTCGACAAGCTGTCAAGAGGGGAACGTCCAGGCAGGGACGCGCACGTTTGCTCTTAGTCGCGCTTGGCCGTCTGGGTGATCGGTCTCGCGAGCTCCGGGGCCACCTTCCACTCGCGCTCGAAGGTGAGCAGCCCGTTCTTCTCCTGCTCGACGTCCGTCAGCTGCGTGTAGCAGAAACCCTGGACCGGACCGGGATCCATCAGCCCCTCGACGAGGCCCCGGTAGACGTCCAGAAACTGCTCGCGGCCGGCAACCTCGCTGTAGCCCCAGCCACCAGCACCTGAAACCTGCACGCCTCCAAACTCGGTGACGAGAAGCGGCTGACCTCCGTACTCGTAACCGTTTTCGAACGCGCTGTGGCGGCTCGCCGTTCCGTCGAGAGCCGTCTCCAGCGTCCGGTAGCGACGCGCGAAATCGGCCGGTTGCGTGTAGTCGTGCAGGGTGCACATATCGGTCACGGCGTGTTCCCAGCCGTCGTTCGAGACCACCGGCCGCGTGGCGTCGAGGCCACGCGTCAGCTCGTAAAGCTGGACCAGAAAGCGCGAACGGACTTCAGGCTTCACATGCTCGAGCCCGAAGCTCTCGTTGGCCGGCACCCAGGCCACGACCGATGGATGTCCGCGGTCGCGCCGCACGACTTCTGCCCACTCCGCGACCAGCCTGCGTTCGGCGTCCGCGGAATGGGCCTGGAAGCTGGGCATCTCGTCCCACACCAGAAAGCCGAGCGCATCCGCGTAGTAGAGCCACAGCGGGTCCTCGACCTTCTGATGCTTACGCGCCCCGTTGAAGCCCAGGGCCTTCGCGAGCTCGATGTCGCGACGCAGGTCTTCGGCGGAAGGCGCCGTCATCAGGCCGCCGGGGAAGTAGCCCTGGTCGAGAACGAGGCGCTGGACAAACGGCTCGCCATTGAGCCAGAAACGTCCGTCTCTGCACTCGACGCTGCGCAGACCGAAATAGGTTGTCACTCGGTCAACGACCCTTCCGTCCGGGTCGAGCAGCCTGGCCTCCACCCGGTAGAGCTCCGGCCAGCCGGGCCGCCACGGCAGGACGTGCTCGAGCGCGATGCGGCCCCGACCCGCCGGCCCCGACCACGAACCCACGACATCTCCCTTGTAGGTCACGGTCAGCTCCGCCTGTCCTTCGCCGGCCAGCTCGAGGTCCACGGCCCCCGGAGCCAGGTCGGGGAACAGGTGCAAGGACTCGATGTGGCGCTCGGGGAGCGGCTCGAGCCACACCGTCTGCCAGATTCCGGTGGTCGGTGTGTAGAAGATGCCTTCCGGCCGGTCGCCCCAGAACTGCTTGCCGCGCGGAATCGTCTTGTCGGCCAGCGCGTCCTCCGCCCGGACCAGCACGACGTTGTCGCTTCGCTGCGCGACGGCTGTGATGTCGGCGGTGAACGGAGTATGCCCGCCCTGGTGGCGTCCGACCTCGACGCCGTTGACCCAGACGGTCGCCCGGTAGTCGACGGCGCCGAAGTGAAGGACGAGACGATCGGCAGGCGGAGCGTCGAAGCGGCGCCTGTACCAGACGACGTCGCCTGGCGACTCGCCGAGGCCCGACAGCTTTGACTCCGGGCAGTAAGGCACCATGATCCGGCGGTCGAAGACCGGCTTCTCCCCCGCGCCAAACTCCCACTCGCCGTTGAGGTTGGCCCACTCCTCGCGGCGGAAGTCCGGCCTGGGATACTCCGGCCTCGGGATCACTTCGCCGCTCACCGTGCAACCTTAGGGCGCCCGACCTCAGGGCGCGCCATCTTAGGCGAACGTTCGCTTACCCGCGCATAATAGCTTGAGCGTGACGCTCCGCAGACCCGCGAGGCACGTCTCGGTCAAGGACGTGGCCGCCCGCGCCGGGGTCAGCTTCCAGACGACGAGCAAGGTCCTGAACGGGGGCGGCAGCGTGTCCGAGGTGACGCGAGCCCGCATCCTGCAGGTCGCCAGCGACCTTGGCTACGTACCGAACCTCCAGGCCCGCAGCTTGGTCATGCAGCGGACGCGCACGGTCGGGCTCGTCACGGGTGATCTCGGCGACCACAACCTGGGTCGGTTCATCGACGGCGCAGAGCAGGAAGCCCGCAGGCAGGGGTACGGCGTGCTGATGACGGGCGTCGAGCCGGAAGGTTCAGGCACCGAGTACGCGCTGCCGGCCTTGATGGAGAGGCGCGTCGACGGCATCCTCATCGCTGCGCCTCAAATGGAAGAGGATCGCGCCGTGGCGCACGTGCTCGACAGGACGCTGCCCGTGGTGAGTCTCCACCACGTGCCTGGCGCCGGAGTCTCGATGGTCGGATCGGATGACGAGATGATCGGCCACCTTGCGACTCAGCACCTGATCGGCAAGGGGCATCGGGTCATCGCGACAGTCATCGGTAAGCCCGCCCGCGAGGTCACTCAGAAGCGGCTGCGTGGGTACCGACATGCCCTCGAGGACGCCGGCCTGACGTTCGACGAGGTGCTCGTCGAGGCAGCGGACGGAGACATCGGTGCGGCCAGGTTGGCCACCCTGGAGCTGCTGCAGCGCCGGCCCCTGATCACGGCGATATTTGCGCAGAGCGACACCATGGCCATCGGCGCCTTGAGCGCGCTGCGCGAGCGCGAGATGGGCGTGCCGCGTGACTGCGCAGTCATCGGTTGTGACGACATCGACATGGCCGTCTACACGGTTCCGACGCTGACCACGATTCACGTGCCCTTCTTCGAGATCGGCGCGCAGGCGATGCGCCTGTTGATCGAGACGGTCACTACCGGCGCGTTGACTCCGCGCACAGTCTTGCTGCCGGTGCACCTGGTTGTGCGCGAATCAACCCAGGAACCGACGCGTTAGCTCGAGGCCGCGCCGGTCCAGGGCGGCAAGGTTGTCGCTGGAAAAGCGCACGCCACCGTACGCATCGAGGTGCTCCGCCCATGCCTCGCGTTCCTTGATCTCCGGTCGCGCGACCAGGCAGTCCGGATCGTTGACCCACAGGCGTCCATTCATCCACCGCCGGAGTTGGGTGATCCGGACCACGTTGTCGATGTCGAGCTGCGGGTCGGGTGCTTCCGGCAGAACGTCGGGACCGATGCGCATCGCGTCGCACAGCCCGATGCTGGGGAGCAGCGGTGCGCCTCCGATGAGGATGATCGCGTCAGGACCGACGGTGTCGCGGATCAGCTGCATGCCCCGGCGGTATGCGTCAATCCCCGGAATCGCGGCGGCATACAGGAAGTCGAGCTTGAAATAGGTATAGCCCCAGCCGGCGAACGTGCGGAATACGCCGGCCACGTAATCCGCCGCGCCCGGGTTGGTGACGTCGAGAATTCGCATCCTCTGCCCCCAGTGCAGGCCCGCGTCTGCGTCCTCGATCAGCCAGTCCGGATGCCTTGTCGCCAGCTCGCTCTTCGGGCTGACCATGAAGGGCGGGATCCAGATGCCCGGTCGCATGCCCAGCGTCTGCAAACGATCCGCCAGCCGCTCCAGCGAGCCGAACTCGGGTCGCACGTCGAGCCAGTCACCTATCTCGCTCTCGTAACCGTCGTCGACCTGGACGATCTCGATCGGAAGCTCGAGCCTTCGGGCGGCCTCGGCATTCTCGACGACCGCGTCCTCGGTCACGTCCTTGAAGTAGATCGACCACGAACACCAGCCCGGCGGGATTGATCGCACCCGGCCGATGCCGAGGCTGTCGCCGATCGCTGCGAGGGCGGCCGCTATGTCGTCGGCCTCGAGCTCGTCTGTGGGCCCGTCCGCAAACAGCTCACCCCGAATCGACAGCTGGATCGTTGCGACCTCGCGATCGGGGCGCGGAGAGAACCAGGCCCGCGCGGGGCCGCCCGGCGGCTCGACCGCCAGGATCCCCTCCGCCTGGATCACGCCTTCTGGCACAGGCTTGCCCGGCCGGAACATGACGACCTGCGAGCGCTCGTCGGTGGGGCGCTCGGAGGTCTCGCCGACGCGATGGAGGCTCAGCGGGCTCCACGTCTGCCATCCCTCTGCATAGACCCGCGCACCGACGGTAACTTCAGCGATCTGTTTTCGGTTAAGACTCATCTAGAGGTATGTCGTTAACGCATCATTGTCGGCCGTGACCGCGTTACGTTTGATCCAGGTCGGGCTCGGTCCTCACGGCCGCAACTGGGCTCGCCGGGTCATTCCCGAGGTCGGCGAGGTCGAGGTCGTCGCGTACGTCGACAGGGATGCCCGCGCGCTGGAAACGCTGCGTGATGAGACCAGGGTGCCCGCCGAGCTTTGCTTCGAGTCGCTTGCGGAGGCGATCGAGGCGACCCGGCCTCAGGCTCTCCTCAACACGACGGCGCTGCCTGCCCACGCCGCGCTCACGAGGGCCGCGCTCGAGGCTGGACTCCACGTGTTAGTGGAGAAGCCGATGGCGCCCAGCGTCGGGGTGGCCCGGGAGCTGGTCGACCTGGCGTCTGACCGTGGCCTCGTTTTGATGGTCAGCCAGAACTACCGCTTCTTCCCCGCTCCGCGCGCCATCGCGGCGATGGTGCACGAATCGGCGCTGGGCAGGCTGTACCAGGTCTCGATCGATTTCCGTCGCTACTCGCCGTTGCCGGCCAACGGCCGCGGTCGCCATCACCAGGAGGAGCAGCCTCTTCTCGTCGACATGTCCATCCACCACTTCGACCTGCTTCGCCTGATCCTCAGCCGCGAGCCAAAGCGGATCTTCTGCGAAGCGTGGAACCCCGAGTGGAGCGCCTTCACCGGGCCGTCGGTGGCCGTCGCCTCGATCGACTTCGAGAACGGTGTCGTCGTCAGCTACCGCGGCAGCTGGATCAGCGCCGGGCCGGTCACTCCGTGGGCCGGCGACTGGAGGATGGAGTTCGAGAACGGCGAGGTCACCTGGACCAGCGCGGCGGACAGTGACGTGACGCAGGACAGGGTGCTGGTCAGGACGAGAGATGGCCAGGAACGCGAGGTCGCCTTGAAACCTCTCGCGCGCACGGGCACGTTCGGCACGTTGACCGAGTTTGCAAGCGCGATCGCTGGGAGCCGCGAGCCAGAGACGTCCGGCCGCCTGAACCTGGGCACCATCGCTTTGATGGAGGCCGCCGTCGAGTCCGCCGCGCTGGGCGAGCCGGTGGCCATCCACCGGACCGGGGAAGCAATCACCGCCTGATGCCGGCGGGCCGTCCCATTCGTGTCACCGTCTGGAACGAGCATGTCCACGAACAGCGCGAAGATCCAGTCCGCCGCGTCTACCCGCAGGGCATGCACGCGCCCATCGCAGACGGGATCCGCCGCGAGCTGCCGGACGCCAGCATCAAGGTAGCGACGCTGGCCGAGCCGGAGCACGGCCTGACCGATGAGGCGCTTGCGCAGACCGACGTCCTGACGTGGTGGGGACACGCGGCTCACGACGAGGTGGCAGATGAGGTCGTCCTGCGCGTGCACGCACGAGTGCTCGAAGGCATGGGCCTCGTGGTCCTCCACTCCGGCCACCATTCGAAAATCTTTCGCCGTCTGATGGGAACCACCTGCGACCTGCGCTGGCGCTCGGATCCTGGCGGAGAGCGGGTCGCGATCTGGACGGTCAACCCGTCGCATCCCATCGCGGCCGGTGTCCCGCAGCCGATCGTGATCGCCCACGACGAGATGTACGGCGAGTTCTTCGACATCCCGCAGCCTGACGATCTCGTGTTCATCAGCTCGTTCGAAGGAGGCGAGGTGTTTCGGAGCGGCTGCTGCTTCACTCGCGGCGCAGGGCGAGTCGTGTACTTCAGCCCGGGCGACCAGGAGTTCCCGGTCTACCACCAGCCCGAGATCCAACGGGTGATCGCGAACTCGGTGGCGTGGTGCGCAGAAGCGGTCGCCCCGAACGACTCCCCGTCCCGAAGGCAATCGAACGCTCAGCGAGACTGGTTTATCTGAGCCGCGCGGCAAGCGCGAACGCGATAGTCATCGTCACCCCGACCAGGGCCAGCACAAGAGGGGCCGCGCCAAGGCCGAACCCCGCGATCACAACGCCGATGGCACCAGGCCCGAGCGTGCCGCCTACTGACGCGGCTGGAAACAGCCATGACGTGGCGCGTGCGTCGCCCGACCTGAGCTTTGCCAGCCACACGATCCCCGTCGGGAAGATCGGCGCGAGAGCGAATCCCGCGAGGACGTAGGCGACAGGAGCTGCGACTCCGATGGTCGCGATGAGCAGCGCAACCGTCGCAGTCGCCGCGCCTGCGAGCACGATGTGTGCCTCGGACACCCGAGCGGGAACGAGCGCCATCAAGAGCCGGCCGGTCACCAGCGCCAGCCAGAAACCGGAGGTGACGGTCGCGGCGTCTTGCGAGCGAAGACCAGTGAATTCGAGGTGGGAGGTCATCCAGCCGCCGGTGCCGTTTTCGATCCCCACGTACAGCGTGAACGCGACCACGAAGACGGCGACCAGAAGGCCCGGCCGGCTAGGCGAGCCCGTCGCGACCGGCAGCCGGCCGGAGATGCGCGCCGCTCCCGCGATCAACGCCAGCGCGACAGCGCCCGCGACCACATAGAGCTGGGCGAAGTGAGCCTCCGCAAACGCCGCCACCAGGATCGGCCCTGCCACCGCGCCGGCGGAGTACGCACCGTTCAGCGCGTTGAGCAGTGCCGCCCGGCGCCGGCCTTCGGAGTGCGCCACCACCTGGTTCAGGCTCAGCACCAGGGCGCCGAATCCGAGCCCGATGATCGACACCCCGATCACAAAGACCGTCCACGCCGGAGCTACCGCAACGACCGCGCACCCGATTCCCACCACGAGCATCGCGGGCGTGACCGTGACCCGGGCCGGTAGCCGTTCGATCGATCGCATCGCGATCAGCACGCCCGCCATCGAGGCGGCGAAGTGGATGCTGATCGTCGATCCCGCCACCGGCAGGCTGACCGCGAACCTCCGCGTCAGGTGCTCGAGCAGCGGCCCGTATGCGGACACGACGAGGCCCATGAACAGGAACGTCGCGCCGATCGTCACGATCGCGACCCGCGAAAGCACGACACCGTCGGCGCGCATACTGGAATCGATCAAAGATCAGAAGTCTGGCCGGCCGCGATCCGGATGGGCCGAGGGCGACGAGCTGAACCAGCCGCCCGAGCCGGAGCGGGTGGGTCCCTCGCTCCTGCCGTTCTTGAGGCATCGACGCGGCGACGTCTGGTGGAGGGTTGGTCTCGGGTTCCTGTATGTCCCCGTGATCATCGTGCTGATCACCGTCGAGGGTTGGATGGGCCTCCCCGACTCGGTGATCTGGATGACGCTGGGCGTGTTTTTCCTCGCTTTCGTCGCGTTCATCCTCCTGTCCGACCGCCTTATGAAGGGAGACTAGCCTCGCGGTATCGAGGTGACGGTATGGGGCCGTCGAGCAGCGGGTCATTCGTTTCGCGCATCCACGCCCCAACGGCTTCGATCAATCTGCGCTGAACGTCCCTCGTTTCCGAATCACCGGCGATGTTGCGCTGCTCCCAGGGATCGGCTTCGAGGTCGTACAGCTCGACGATGGCGGACCTGTCGGTTGAATAGCGTCCGGGATTGGCGCGAAAGATAGCGCCCTGCTGGATGTCGCCTGGTACCTCGACCGCGAAGGCGGTCTCGAAGTTGACGATCAGCTTGTGCGAGCGCGTGCGGATGCACCGCATCGGGTCGTAGTAGCTGTGGAAGGTCTTCTCGGCGAAGACCGCGCCGCGCGCGTCGAAAAGCGATCGGCCCTGGACGCCTGGTGGCACTGCCACGCCGGCCGCGGCGAGCAGCGTTGGAAGAACGTCGAGGTTGCTGATGAGCCCGTCGTTCACAACGCCGCCGGCCCAGTGGCCGTGCGGCCAGGAGACCATCAGAGCGACCTCGAGCCCGGGGTCGTACAGGGTGCACTTGGCCCGCGGCATCGCGAGGCCGTGGTCGGTGGTGAACACGATCAGCGCGTTATCCAATCGATCTGATCGCTCGAGCGCAGCGATGATCTCGCCCGCCGCGGCGTCCATCGCCGTGATCGTTTGCTGGACCGCGGTCATCTCGTCGACAGATTCGGGGCCTGGCGGAAGGTAGCCGGGCACGACCAGTTCTGGCGGCGGATCGCCGGCTGGTGGATAGGGCCGGTGCGTCTCGTCGAAGTTGACCTCGAGATACAGGCGCTGGTCGCGCGGGTGCGAGCGAAGCACATCCTCGACCGCGCCGGTGGCATGGATGCCGGCGAAGCCCAGGCGCTCCGGATGCTGGGTGACGTGCTGACTGCCGAAGAGATGGGAGGCAAAACCGGCACCGGCGAAAACGGCCGCGGCGTGACGTGTCGCGAGCTCCCAGTCGAAGCCTCGATGCGCCAGTCCCATGACGCCGTGGTTGTGCGGGTACTGACCCGTGGCCAGTGTGGCGCGACTCGGGCTGCACTGGGGCGCCGTCGCGAACGCGTTCGTGAACAGCACACCGCCGCCGGCGAGAGCATCGAGATGTGGGCTCGCGACACTCTTGACGCCGTAGCAATGAAGGTGGCGGCCGATGTCATGGGTGGTGATCAGGACAACGTCGTGGGCCAGGTTCACGTCTGAATCGTTACGCCTTTGGGCACGGCGCCCAGGCGGACCTTCGCGCCTTCCACAACGAAGTCGATGCGGTGGCCTGCGAAGTGGAGGCCGCTCACCTCGACCCGGTTCCACAGCGCCGTCGCAAGGGGCGAGATGCGCAGGCGGCCGCGGCGGGCGTCGGCCTCCAGCCCGAGCAAACTGGCGACCAACGAGAATGCCGCCGCCGCCGACCAGGCCTGCGGGCTGCAGCTCATCGGATGCTCTTCGGGAGGGCTGCCCTCGACGCGGTCGAAGCCGCAGAAGTATTCGGGGAGCCGGCGGTGCGGAAAGGCCATGCCCGCCTCGAGCGCGGAGCGGGCCACGAGCTCGGCCTCAACGGCAAATCCGGCGCGCCGGAGGCCCGCCACCACGATCGCGTTGTCGAACGGGATGATGCAGCCGTTGCTGCCGTTCCGCGGGTCGTAGTTGATAGCGCGGCTGGAGAGGTCGCGGACACCCCAACCAGTGAACATCTCCGGCGATACCAGCCGCTCCGCGACCGATCGCGCGTTTCGAGCCGTCAGGATGCCGGCCCACAGGCAGTGGCCGGGGTTGGAGCTGATGGCCTCGACCCGGCGTTTGTTGCGGTCGAGAGCCTGGGCGATGTAACCAACGCCGGGGATCTTGTAGTCGCGATTGAATCTTCGTTTCAGGTCGGCGGCTCGCGCCGGCTCGACCATGCTGACCAGGGCGCGATAGAGGTATCCCTGGACCTCGCACAGCGCCGCGTTGCCGCCTGCGTCGGTGCCGTCGGCGTGGGTCAGCGAATCTTCGGAGTCCTTCCATGCCTGGTTCCGACTGCGCCCCGGGTAGCAGTCGACGTAGCCATCGCCGTCGGAGTCGCCATACCGATCACACCATTCCAGCGCCGACCTCGCTGCACCCGAGAGCTCGGTGCGCAGCTCGTCGTCTCCGGTCCACGCGAAGGTCTCGGCGAGGAGCCAGATGAAAAGAGCAGCCCCGTCCACGTCGCCGTAGAAGATTTGAGGCCACAATCCCTGGTCCACGGCGGAGCCCGTTCGGACTTCATGGAGGATCTTGCCTGGCTGCTGCTCGCCGGCAGGATCCACCGTGACCCCCTGGTGCGCCGCCAGGTAGCGCAGCGTCCCACGCGCCAGGTCCGGATTGAACCAGAGCGTGAACAGCGCCACGAAGAGACCGTCACGGCCGAAAGGCACGGCGTACCAGGGAATGCCGGCGCTCGGGTAGATGCCCGTCGGGTAGAAGTCCATGAGCATCCGCAGGTCGTCGCGACTGCGCTC
>DATEGL010000058.1:0-13185 GCA_035280145.1 Candidatus Dormiibacterota bacterium
AGCGTTGGCAAACGCCTGGAGCCGTGACCGCACGGGAAGCAAGAGTGCGGCCACGAGTGCGATCGCGAAGACCGTAAGGATCGGATCGAGGCCGGCGCGCTGACCAAGAATGCTGCCGGCGCCCGCGACGATGATCACGTATGCGCCGGTGACGAACACCGCAAGACCGCCGTAGAGAATCGTCTTGTTGATGACGATGTCGATGTCGTACAGGCGGTAGCGAACGATCGCGATCGCGATTGCAACCGGCAGCAGCGTGCTTACCGACAGCTGAGTTAGCAGGCCGGACCAGCTGGCGATGGCATGCGCTGTCTCGGTACTGCTGAACTGCTGCAGCGTCAGCCGAAGGCCGGCCGGCAGCCAGTCCAGCGTCGGCAGGCCGTCGGCCTGCTGCAGCACGAAAGCCAGGAGCAGGACCGTTCCTGCGTAGGCGAACCACTTGAGCTGATGGCGTACCTCGCCGGAAGCCGAGGTCAGGCGCCGCACCAGGTAGATCACAAAGAGGAGCGCCAGCACCTGACGGCCCCAGGCGACCACCCCCGACGCAAAGCTCAATGGAGCGCCAATCGGCCACAAGGCAGGGGGGAGCGTGACCGGCACCCAGACCCAGGCACCCGGCCCGACGCGTAGCGGATAGGGATCGTCGAGGCCGATGAGCAGGTCGCCGGCGAGATCGAGCGTTGCCAGGCCAAGAAGGATCCACCAGCGGGGAGAGCTGAGCCGGCTGTTGGGGAACAGCAGGAGGAACGCGGCGCCGCTCATCAACCCTAGGTCGGGAATGAACTTCAGGCTCCGGGCGGCTAGGTCGGCCACGGGCAGGGAGCCAGGCGCCACCAGAACGCCATGGATCGCGTATTGACCCGCGAACCCCTGCAGCGAGACCGAGGCGGCCAATGCAAGGAACAAGAAGCTCAGCGGCGTCCGCGGGCGCCGCCAAACAATCGTGCCCGCGGTCAGGGACAGCGTGACCGACCCAACTATCACGACCAGAGTGCGGACGACCTGCGACCAGCCAATGTTGAGACCGGCGAGCGTGTAGGGGGGCGGGCTCTCGCGATCGACGATGGTCAGGACCAGGGTGGCCATGGCGAGGCTCGAACCGCCTAGTGCGATCGCCAGACCGGCGACCGCCGGCACGCGGCCTCGTGCGCGGAATCCGATTATTCCGGCCGCCACCGCGGTAGCGCCTTGTAGCCGCGTCCTTGCGTCAGCTGCGTCAGATCGCTCCCGTCCGGTCGTACCGCGAATAGCTGAGCGTCGGTAGCGTTGCGGGTGAAAACGATCCACCCTCCGTCGGGCGACCAGTCGGGAAAGCTGTCCCAGATCAACCCGGACACTCCGGTTGTGACTCGATGGGCCTCGGCATCGCTCACGGCAAGCCAGCTGATCGTGGCCGGCTCGCCGTTGGTCGACGCGCCGAAGGCGATGCGGTTCCCGTCCGGCGACCACCGGGGAAAGCCCGCGCTGCCGGCTGAGTTCTGGTGGTGCGTGAGCTGCTGAACACCCGATCCGTCCGCCTGCATCGTGTAAATGTCCCAAGGCCCTGCCCGATCAGACTCGAACGCCAAAGCCCGGCCATCGGGACTCCAGCTGGCAAAGGCGAAGGTCCCGGTGTGCCGGGTCACCCGGTGGACGTCGCGGCCGTCGGGACGCATCAGGTAGAGATCTCGGTAATAGCCGTTTCGGCCGCCCTCCCCGACCCCGTCCCGGGTGCTGTTGAAGAGGATCCACTGCCCGTCGGGCGACCAGGAGGGGTACTCGTTGTACCCACGACCGTCGGTCAGCCGCCGGATGTGCCCACCGTCAGGGTCCATCGTGAAGATCTCATCACTGCCGCCGCGGGTGCTCTGAAAGGCAATCGCGGAGCCGTCCGGAGACCAGGCGCCGTCCAGGTTCCAGGCCAGGTCCGAGGTCAGTGCCCGCACCCCGCCGGTCGCCACGTCGAGGAGATAGATCCCGCCGTTGACGGTGGGCCAGTCCATGCAGTAGTAGAGGACCTGGCCGCCGATTTCTGGATGGGCCGGGCCGCCTCGCATGCCGCACGTGGCTCCCAATGGAGATCCTCCGCACGACGCAAGTGCGGCGAGAACGAGCAGGCCGGATAGCGCCGCGACCAGGCGGTTCACGCCGGCGATCTTCCCATCCCGGCGCTGAAGTTGGACACAGGGGTAACCCTTGAAAAGATTCCGGGCCTTCACCGGTGTGCCGCCGTTGGACGAAACCTACGCTGCGGTCGATATGAGAAATGCGATAAACGGCCTAAAGCTGAGCGTCGCCACAGTCGGCGTTGCCCTCGCGATCTTTCTCCCGATCACGATCGCGGTCCGGTTCTCGATCGCGACGGCGGTACCGTCCGAAGCCGCCTCGCAGCCATCCCCGATCCCCAGCTACGGGGTTTCCCACCTGCACCCGTGACGGCCATCGCCGCGGCATACGATGTGGCATATCTGATCGCCGTTCACGCATGTCGCGTCCGCCTGGGATCAGCTCAGGCCCAGGATGTTGCCCTTCACGTCGATGTCGATATGCGCCGCGATCGGGTCAGTGGGAAGACCGAGCATCGTTCGCATCTCGCCGCAGATCGGATAGATGAACCCCGCCCCGACCGACGCGCCCACCTCACAGACTGGTAGCACCCACCCGGTCGGCGCCCCCTTGAGCTTGGGGTCGGATGAGATCGACAGGTGAGTCTCGGCGATGCACACCGGCAGCCGGCCAAAGCCGCTGGCTTCGTACGCGTCGAGCTGGCGCGCCGCAGCGGCGTCGTACTCCACGCCACGCGCCCCGTAGACGCGCAGCGCGATCGTCTGGATTTTCTCGCGAAGGGTCGCGGCATCCGGGTAGAGGAACTGGAACGTGCTCGGTTCCTCAGCCGCCGCTGCCACCGCCTCCGCGAGCTCGGTGGCGCCCCTGCCGCCTTCGACGAAGTTGTTGCATACCGCGGACCGCACGCCCAGGTGCTCTGCCAGCTCGCGGATCGCTCGGTGCTCCGATGGATGGTCGCCTGGGAACGCGTTGATGGCCACGACCGGAGTCAGGTCATTCGGAAATGCGGTCGCCGCCATGTTTACTCCTTATATGGCTCCCAGGCGGAGGTTGAGAATGTTCACGTCTTGGAGACCCGCCTCACCTCTTCGAGTCGCGAGGTCGTCATCGCCGCGGAGCGGCCATTCGTGATCATCGGTGAGCGGATCAACCCTAGCGGGCGCCCGATGCTCGCGGCCGAGATGAGAGCCGGGGTCATGGACCGCGTGCGCGCCGAGGCGCAGGCGCAAACCGCGGCCGGGGCCCAGCTTCTCGACGTCAACGCCGGGATTCCTGAGGCCGATGAGCCGGTGCTCCTGGTGGCCGCCATCAAGGCCGTGATGGAGGTCACCGATCTACCCGTCTGCATCGACTCGTCGAGCATCGAGGCACACGAGGCGGCGCTGGCGTCCTACCGGGGCAAGGCCCTGGTGAACTCGGTCAGCGCCGAGGAGGAGCGGATGGAGCGCCTCCTGCCGCTCGCGAGGAAGCATGGCGCCGCCGTGATCGGGATGCTGTACGACGAGAACGGCATCTCGATGGTGCCGGAGGAACGACTCGCTCTGGCCCGGCGGATCATCGCTCGCGCCGCCGATCACGGCATCCCGCAAGAGGACGTCGTCATCGACCCCATCGCGCTGCCCCTGGCGGCGGATCCGACGCGCGGCCGCGTCACCCTCGAAACTATGCGTTTGATTCGGGATGAACTTGGCAACAACATCACATGCGGGGCATCCAACGTTTCGTTCCGGCTGCGTGAACGACGCGCCCTCAACGCCGCTTTCCTGACAATCGCTATGTACATGGGATTGTCATCCGCCATAACGAACCCACTCGACCGGCACGTGAGCGACGCAGTTCATGCTGTTGACGTCATGCTCGGCCACGACCGACAGCTGCCCGACCAGGCATGAACGACAAGATCCTCGACTACCTCCTCAACAGCCAGCAGCTGCTCATCGCCATGCTGCGCGTCTCGGCCGATGACCCCTCGGCGCGAATAGGGGCCTGGGACCTGCGGGACATCGCAGCCCACCTGGCGGCCAGTGAACGCGACTGCTACGTACCCAGGATCCGCGCGATCGCTGCGGGCGAGAATCCGACCTTCGATCTTTTCAGCAACGACGGAACCGACTTCAGCGGGATCCACCTCGACGACGCGCTCGACGAGTGGACCGCGACCCGGATGATGCTGGTCGGTTACGTGAAGACTCTCGACGAGAACCAGCGGACTCAGCTCGAGGGTCACCACGAGACACACGGCCCCGTGACCGTGGATCGCTATCTCGAGATCGCTCTGAAGCACGACCGCGACCATCTGCTCGGGATCGAGAGGCTCGCCGGCCAGCCGATTCGTTGACCTTCATCAGCATCGCCGCCGTCCTCGCGGCGGCCTGAGCCAGGATCCCGGCGGCGACGGCATCTGCGCGCAGGTTCGGGTTGCCGTGGAGCTCGAGCTCGCGAGCCATGGTTTTCACCTCGCCGGCCAGGACTGCAATTGCAGCCGGGACCTCGATCGTCTTCTGCCGGGCGGCCTCGACCCGTGCGTGTAAGCGCACCGCGTCGAGGAAATCGAGGTAAGCCTGCGAGTCTTCCTCGACCAGCTCTTCGGCTTTCAGTCTCAGGGTCTCGGCCCGCCGGAAGGCGGCCTCTGCGCCCGGCGATTTCAGCGCCACTTTCTGGACGAGCGCAGCGGAGGCGGCGACCACGGCTGCCGCGGCCGAGCCGCTAGCGGGCGCGGGTGCATCGGAGGCGATGTTCTTCAGCAGGTGGTCAAACCGCAGGCGCGCGTTTGGCCCGGCTTTCTCCAAACCAACGTTCAATCTTGATCCGACCCCGCCCTGTGGTAACGTAGGCCGTACCCGTTGGGGTGCTAGGTCCTGCAAGGGACCCCTTCTTAACTTGACTTTGATCCCGATCAAACGCTTCGCCCGTACCAGATTCAAGGCTCACCTGGCATGAGCACGCCCATCCCCGGCGACGTCCTGCCGCTGTGGAACCCGGACATTCCGGGGGAAGAGATCCAGGCCGGCCGGCTGGGCATACGTGTCCGTCCCGGCACGCCGGCGGCCGCCAAGGTGACTGCCCTCGAAGCCCATGGCGGGGCAGAGCTGCTCAGGCAGGTGCTTCAGGAGCAGAAGCAGATAGACGGCACTTACACCGTCGTCAAGCCCGAGAAGCCGCTCGAGTTCATCGGCCAGGTCAGCACGACCCTCCTGACCGGCAAGCTTGGCCGCACGCCCATGGGCCTGGCCCTGGAGATCACCGACTGGCAGGAGCTCGAGGGCGCCTACGAGATGGAGAAGAACCGCCTACGGCTTCGCTTCCAGGAGCTGCACGTGGTGAAGGAGTGGGACGGCGACCTCGAAGGCTTCACCGCGATCGTCCTCCGCGAGCAAGCGAAGACCCTTCCGATCCTGGACTCCACGATGCGATTCATCGAGCACCTCCGTGACTACCGCGAGAAGCTGGCGGAGGCGGCGGTACGGCGCTACGAGGCAACCGAGCAGTGGATGGAGTGCCCGAACTGCGAGACCGAGGTCCCGACTTCGAACGGAATCCACTGCCCGAACTGCGGACAGGACATGCGGGGCGGCGAGTATGTGCGGGCGATCCTGCACCTCGTCGACGATGCGGACGGACGGATCTATCGCGGAATCGACTCTCTTACCGTGCGCTCGGCGGGTTTCCCCGAGTACCGCGGCATGGCGCTCGACCGCATCCAGGGCTCGAACCTGTGGGTCAGCTTCCGGCGCTACGACCCACTGCCCGACGAGGGCATCGTGCTGCCGACCGCCAGCGTCGAGATGTTCGAAGCCCAGCGGTCATGCATCCGCCAGCTCCAGATCGGCAGCCCGCGCACGGGTTCCCTGGCCGCCGAGCTGGTCGACACTGGCTGGCTGGGTACTCCGCCTCGGGTCGCGCTCGACGGCAAGCGCGCACATCACCTACCGGACCCCAACGAGGAACAGGCCGAGGCGGTGGCCCGAGTCATGGGCATGCGCCCGGGGCAGCTGTACCTGATCCAGGGACCGCCCGGGACCGGCAAGACGACCGCCATCGTGGAGTCGATCCGGCGCATCCTCGGCCGCAACCCGAACTCCTCGATCCTCCTGTCGTCGCACTCCAACGACGCCGTTGACACCGGGCAGGAACGGCTGCTCGGGTTCTCGCATGTCCGCCAGGCTCGCATCGCCGAGCCGGGCAAGGTGCCGCGCCGCCTCCGCCCGACGCTTGTCGAAGGCGATGACCTCGAGGGCTACAACCTAGTTGCCGGGACAGTAAACCGCCTGACCATCGACTCCCGGCTTCGCTTCAAGGTCTTCGACTGGCTGATCCTCGACGAGGCCAACAAGGTTCGCGCGAATGAAGCCCTGGCGGTGATGCCGCTCGCCAAGCGCTGGGTGATGATCGGAGACCTCAACCAGCTGCCCCCGGTGATGGAGGAGGCGGCTTCGACCTTCAAGATCTCGCAGCCGCTCGACGAGATGGTGCGTGATGACAGCTTCTACGGCTGGATCTGGGACAAGGTGCCGGCAGGCTCGCGAATCCTCCTGCCGCGCCAGTACCGCATGCGAGAGCCCATCGGTCGCGTCGTGTCAGACCTCTTCTACGAAGGCAAGCTGATCCACGAGGCGCCGCATCCACGCATGCCGCTGCCGTGGCCTTTCGATCGTGAGCTCGTCTGGGTGGACACCGGCGCGCAGGACGAGTACCGCGACGCACAGCGGTCTGTCGCGAACGAGTTCGAGGTCGCGCTGTGCAAGGACATTACGTCGATCATCAGGCGCCGCGTGCGCAAGGCCAAGCTTGCGGTGATCGCGATGTACAACTCGCAGGTCAACCGGCTGCAGGGCGCCTTGAAGGGCATCGTCCCGCCAGACGACATCGAGTCGGTGGACGCCTTCGAAGGCCGCGAGTCGGACGGCGTGATCCTCTCCCTGGTGCGATCCAACGATCGCGCCGCGATCGGATTCCTCAACGACCCCAACCGGGTCAACGTGGCGATCTCGCGAGCCAAGAAGCTACTGGTCATCGTCGGCGACTCGAAGACGGTCATCGGCGGTGCTCCAGAGCTGTTCGGGCCGCTGTTCGAGCACTGCAAGGAAGAAGGCCTGGTGGCCGGAGTTGGCGCAGTGGTCACGGCATGCCAGCGGGTCGGGATCCGCTCCCACGTGCAGCGCCTGTCCCGGCCGCATCGCGGCGACCGCCGGGCGCGACGCCGTCGCCGCGGTCAGCGGCTGCCGGTCGGCGCCACCGTGAACGGGGAGGTCGCAATCTCGCCCAACGGATCCGAGCCGCTGACCGAAACGGTCGAAGCGCAGCTTGAAGTCTCGCCCGAGCTGGCTTCAGCGGAATCCCCTACGGAGACTGAATAAGCCGCCCGCACGTATAAGCTCTTGGGCGCCATGAGCGAGCAGTGCGTGTTCTGCGACATCGTGCGCGGGACCTCGCCGGCTAGCTTTGTCTACCAGGACGACACGATCGTCGCCTTCATGGACATCCAGCCCATCACTCAGGGCCACATGCTCGTGCTGCCCCGCGAGCATGCGGTGCTGATGACAGACATCAATGAAACCGCGGCGATGAGGACGTTTCGTGTCGCTCGCAAGCTGGCGGCGGTCGCCCGCCACACGCTCGGCGCCACCGGGATCAACATCTTCGTCGCCGACGGCGAGGTTGCGTTCCAGGACGTGCCTCACTTCCACGTCCACGTCATCCCGCGCTATCCGAAGGACGGCTTTGGCCTCACGTTTCCCGAGAGCTACGGCCGGCCGCCGGCACGGGCCCAGCTCGACGCAATCGCGGCGGCACTCCGAGCCGCTGCGGCACCGGCTACTGCGTGACGGTCACCTTCAACGAATAGACCGCGATGAACGCCGGACATACCTGCCCCTGCTTGCACGCGGGTGTGGCATTCGCGCTGACCGTCACCTGACCTCGTCTTAGAGCCTCGAACGCCGCCAGCGTCACGCCGCGTGCGGCCGTCGCCGCGGGGTCGACGATCGGCATGAGGATCGACCGGTCACTCGAGACGGGATGCGTCCAGCCGTTCAGCCCGCTCGATTCATGGAGCACCACCTCGAGACGCTGCCCGACATGCATCGAGACTTCATGAACGGTTTCGCTTGCGACGATGTCGTAGCTCATGCCGCCGCCAGGTGTAGGACTCGAGCGAGAGCCCGGCATCGAGTAGGCGCCGCATGCCGCGACCAGCATCAAAGCGACAGCAACGAGCACAACTTGCTTCACGTCAGTACCCGAAACGTGGGCTCTCCCGTTCGGGTAACTAGACAACATGAGAGGAAACCTGCCGGTTTCCTCTCATCGCGGCGTCGGCAAAGCCTTCCCGGCCTCCGGCCGGGCAAACGCCGCTGCTCACCTTCCCGCCGTTGGGACTGGTGACTATAAGATCGGCTGCTCATGAGTAGAGGCGTCGCCTCGATCGCGGCAGTGGTGCTGCTGGCGGCCTGTGGTGGCGGGACGTCAGGGCATTCTGCGTCCAATACACGCCTCGGCGGCGGGCTGACGCACGGCCTGATCGCATACGCCGCGGATGCCGGAATCGGAGTCCTCGACCCGTCGACGGGCAAGTCGACGATTGTCGCTCCTCTGCCCCCTGGCGCCTTTCGGGTCGCAGGCCCCGTCTGGGGCCCTGCTGTCGGCGCCGATCATCCAGTCATCTACTTCACCGTCCACGACGACAGGACGGCCGAGACCCGCGCGAGCGCACCGGGCGTGGTTCCCTACGACTGGCTCTTTCGCGTCGATCCCTTCAACGGGACCATCACCCCTGTCGCCGCTTCGCACGACCCAGGTAGCGAAGGTCCCCTTGGCCTCGTCGCCAACTCGCACTACCTGGCGCTGTCGGTTGGCTGCTGTGCGACTTACGAAGTCGATGCATTCGATCTGACCCAGGCGGCCGGCGGGCTCAAGGTCCTCGCCAGGCCCCCTGCCCAGCCCGCGTTCTTCACTGAGGGCGCTGCGCCCGGGAGCTCAGGGCTTGTTGCCGTGCGCGCTTTCGGTACGGGCGCGTGGTACTGGCTCAACGCCGAGGCAGGTGTCCTGAATCCATTTCCGCTGCAGCTGGGTCCCGACGACGGGCCCCTTGCGATCAGCGCGGACGGCACGATGGCAGCGGTGGCGCTGCCGGACCACGGCGCGGTGATCGAGACGATCAACAGCGGACTTCCGCTGGCGTCACCCACGGCCGTGGTCAGTGCAGGCGCGAGCTCCGCAGCGGTGCCCACTCCCTCTTCGCACTCTAGCGGGGGCGGTCCGCGACGTGTGAACTCGAAGCTGCAGCATCCAGACAGCCTGGCGTGGAGTCCCGACGGAAAGCAGCTCGCCATCGCCGTCAACGGCGAGGTCCAGCTCTATGACGTGGGCGCGTCCGACGGCACCCCGCCGGCGAAGCGGTATCTCGCCGGCTCCAACACGATCGGGGTGGCGTGGTCAGGACAGATCGAAGACTCCACGATGGACCTCATCAAGCCCAGCGCCGGCCCCCAGGCGATCGTCGACGCGCTGCTGACAGCGACCAGGCTTCCGGCCGACGCCGACACGCCTGCCAATCGGCCGCTGACGAAGGTGTACGTCTGGCAGTTCGACTCGACGCGCACGTCGCCTGTCGCATCGATCGCGGCCGCGACGCCCGACGTGCTGGCGAAATATCCGCCGCTCGATGCAGGCGTTGCGCTCCATCACTGGGCGGCGAGCGATACGTGGGCGCTGCTGGGCGGCTGCTATCGCTACCGCGTAGTGATCACCGGCAGCGTCGCGGCGACCGCGACGACGATCGGCCTCGCAACCAACACTCTCTGTTCGGCGAAGCCATCACCGTCGCCAACCCCGTCGCATTCCTAGGATGGTGGCGTGCAGGCCGTGGATTTCGTCGGGATGCATGCGGCGACGTTTCCGAACAAGACCGCCGTCATCGACGGGGAACGCAGGCTCGACTACGCGACCCTGAACGCCCGGGCCGGACAGCTCGCGAACGCTTTCACGTCGCTTGGCTGCAGCGAAGGCGACCGGGTGGCGTGGATGTCGTTCAACTCGCTCGAGGGCTCCGAGATCTCCAGCGCCCTCCGCCGGGCCGGGATGGTGATCGTGCCGGTCAACTACCGGCTGCGTGGAGCGGAGATCGCGTACGTGCTCAACGATTCCGGCGCGCGGCTCGCGATCGCCGGTCCGGAACACGTGGACGTGATGGATGCGGCAAGGCCCGAGGTCAATGAACATCCGCATTTCGTCGCCGTTGGTGACCACGTTCCTTCCGGCTGGCAGTCGTACCGCGAGCTGACGAACCACGCGCCGGAGCTGTTTCCGTCGGCCGCGACCGGGCTGCTCGCGACGATGCTCTACACATCGGGGACGACTGGCAAACCGAAGGGCGCGTGGCGTCCCAACGGTGTGGACGTGGCGCATGTGCTCGAGCTGATCTCGCTGTTCGAGCTCAGCCAGTCCGACATCCACCTGATGTGCGGGCCGAGCTATCACAGCGCCGTCGGCTTCTTTTCGGCGATGACGATCCTCCTCGGAGGCACGCTTGTGATCGAGCCGAAGTTCGCGGCGGATGAGGCACTCGACCTGATAGAGAAGCATCGCGTCTCGACCACCTTCATGGCGCCGACCCTGCTCAAGCGCTTCGTCGACGAGCAGGAGATGAGACCGCGTGACACGTCTTCGCTGCGCACGCTGATCCTCAGCGCCGCGCCCTGCCCTTACGAGTTGAAGGTCCGCGCCGAAGCCGCGCTGGGACAGGTCCTGTGGGAAGCGTATGGGGCTACCGAGACCGGTTTCAACACGATCCTGCGCCCGCAAGACCAGCTGCGAAAACCAGGCTCGTGCGGGACGGCGGTGCCCGGCCAGGAAATCCGGATCGTTCGCGACGACGGCACCGAAGCTGACGTTGGCGAGCCGGGCGAGTTCATGGTCCGCACCGGCTGGACAGCCGAGTACTTCAACCAACCCGACGCGACGAACAAGAGCCTTCACGACGGATTCTTTTCTGTGGGCGATGTCGTGTACCGCGACGAGGAGGGCTACTACTACGTCTGTGACCGCCGGATCGACATGATCATCTCAGGCGGAGTGAACATCTATCCGGCAGAGATCGAGGCGGCGCTGCACGCTCATCCTGGGGTCATGGACGTCGCCGTCATCGGCGTGCCGGATGACGAATTCGGCGAATCGGTCAAGGCGATCGTCCAGCTTCGCCCGTCGACGAACGTGACGGCCGGCGAGCTGATCGCGTTCTGCGGGGAGCGTCTGGCCGGGTACAAGAAGCCAAGATCCGTCGACTTCGTCGACGAGCTGCCGCGCGACGCCGCCGGCAAGCTCCTGAAGCGCAAGTTGCGTGAGCCCTACTGGGCGGGTGCCGGCCGCCGAATTTGACCGAGTCCGTCTCGTTCGATCGGGCCGCGGAGTACTACGACGAGACTCGTGCCATCCCGGACGAAACCGTCGCGCGCCTGCAGCAGATGATCGTGGCGGAAGTCGGCGTCCGGTCCGCTTGCCTCGAGATCGGCGTCGGCACCGGACGGATCGCACTGCCCCTCGTCGGGGCTGGCATGCACGTCGTCGGCGTCGACATCTCGAAGGAGATGCTGCGCAAGCTGGTCGCGAAGCGATCCGCCGGATCGTGGCCGCAGATCGCCATCGCGGATGCCACCAGGCTGCCCTTCCCCGATCGCAGCTTTGACGCCGCCCTGGCAGTCCACGTCATGCACCTCATTCCAGCCTGGCGGGAAGCGGTGGCCGAGGTGGTTCGAGTCCTCAGGCCAGGCGGAGTTTTCCTGGTCTCGCGCGGGGGCCAGCGGCGAAGTGAATGGATTCGCGACCTGAGCCGGCACTTCTACGCCGAGGCCGGCAATGTCAACTGGCCCCCAGGCGTCGGCGAGATCACGGACCTCGACACTCACATGCGCGGGCTGGGTGCGGCCGTGCATGAGCTGCCAGACATCGGCGAAGAGGACGCGATCAGCATCGACAAGCTGCTGGCGAACCTGGAAGCGGGTTACTGGTCCGCCTGCTGGAGCATCGATCCCGAAACACGCCGCCAGGCGGCGGCGAGGACTCGCCTGTGGGCCGAGCGCGAGATTGGCGATCCAGCCATCGAGCGCCCGGCACTGGAGTTCGAGGTCTGGCGCGCCTACCGCCTAGCTCAGCAGGGGCAGCACGAACTCCAGTGATCGGCTGATCCGGCCCAGCGGCCGGTCGTCGGTGGATGCGAGGCGCGTCTCCTGCTCGATCGTGTACCAGCCGCGGTAGCCGGCGGCTCGCAGGGCCGCCGTGACGCGCTCCACCCCGGCCCCGCCCTCGCCGATCGGCTTGTATAGACCACGCGCGACGGCGTCTCCGAACGCGAGGGATTGGTCGCGCACGCGGCGGGCGAGGTCCAGGTCGACGTCGTTCAGGTGCACGTGCTGGATACGGCCCGACGCGAGCTCGACTACTTCGACCGGGTCGGCGCCGGCGATGACGAGGTGTGCGATGTCCAGACAGACGCCCGCTTCGGTGCCGACGAGCAGGCGCTCGATCTCTTCCGGACCCTGGATGGTGCTGCCAAACCTCGGCTGTACGGCGAGCCGCAACCGGTGCCTGGCGCAGACGTGCTCGGCCGACCCAACGAGGTTGAGCAGGTGCGCCCACTGCGGCTGGGACAGCGGCGTTTCGTTGCGCGTCCTGATTGGCGACCGCTCCGGGATGGCGGAGAGGACCAGCGTGGTCGCCCCGACGGCGGCAAGCCACTGGGCGTGGCCGTCGATATGCGCCAGCTCGGGTCCACGCGTGTAGTGGTGATGAAGGATCGAGTGCACCTGGCCGGCCACCACCCGGACCCGGTGACGCCGCAGCAGCGCCTTTGCCTGGTCGCTGCGGTCGGGCAGGAAGCCGGGCGGACCCGCGGTGACCGCGCCTTCGCCGACAGCGGCGGCTTCGGAGAGCACGCGCTCGGCTTCGAGCTGATGGCCCCAGTCGGGTACGTCGCTGACACCCCACGAGGCTGGCGACAGGGCAAGGCGGTGGACCGACACGTTGCGGCGCCCGCCAATCCCGCCGAGGCCCCTCACCCTCGCTATCAAGGAGTGTCAGATTAACCTTCTAGTCAACGGATGCCCGACCTCACCTGGCTGCCGGAGCTCCGCCCGGCCACCCTCG
>DATEGL010000059.1:0-2339 GCA_035280145.1 Candidatus Dormiibacterota bacterium
TGGCGCGCTCGACGAGCTCGCGCTCTTCGTCGCGCGACGAGTCGCTCACTGGCCGTTCAGCCCGTGCATGCTCAAACGGAGGCATTTTGAAGCCGGTTACGCGTTCGCAACATCCAGAAGGCTTCGATTATCAAGCCAGCCGCTTAACGCCCTGGTCCCCGCCGGCAACGCCACGACATCTTGTGGCCAACGGATCGGCGACACCTAAATCTTGGTCAGGCTGGCGGCCGATATAATTTCGACCGTCCCCTTGATCGATCGGTACTCGCCGCCCGCGATGCGAGCGGTGTGGTCTGACCAGCACAAGTACGAGCTCTGGCTGCGGATCGAGATCCTGGCCTGCGAAGCCTGGGCAGCGATTGGACGCATCCCCGAGACGGCCCTGCCCAGGATCCGCAAAGGCACATTCAACGCAACGAAGATCGCCGAGGTCGAGTCACGCGTCGGTCACGACGTGATCGCGTTCCTGACCGTGCTCAACGAGTCGATCGGCCAGCCCGAGGCGCGGTACGTCCACCTGGGGATGACGAGCCAGGACCTCAACGACACGGCGATGGCGGTCCAGATGGAGGAGTCGGCGGGGCTAATTTCCAGCGACCTCACCACCGTGCGCGAGGCCGCCGCGGAGCTGGCGATCCGGCATCGGCGAACCTTGATGGCCGGCCGCACCCACGGCATCGTGGCCGAGCCGATCACATTCGGTTTCAAGGTGGCGGGGTGGGTGGCCGAGCTCGACCGGTCGATCGCCCGCCTCGAGCGCGCCGCCGCAGAAGCGGGCGTGGGACGCGTCAGCGGCGCGGTGGGGACCCACGCGACAGTGGATCCGCGCGTCGAGGAGCACGTTTGCCGCGAGCTCGGCCTGAAAGTCGACCCCGTCTCGACGCAGGTGGTGGCGCGCGACCGTCACGCGGATTTCATGTCGGCGCTGGCCATCGCCGGTGGCACGCTCGAGCGCATCGCGGTGGAGATTCGAAACCTGCAGCGGACCGAAATCGGAGAGGTGCTCGAACCGTTTGGAAAGGAGCAGAAAGGTAGCTCGGCGATGCCCCACAAGCGCAACCCGGTCCTGACCGAGCGTGTATGCGGACTCGCCCGCGTCGTACGGGGCCATCTCGTGACGGCGCTGGAAAACACGGCGCTCTGGCACGAACGCGACATCAGCCATTCCTCCGCGGAGCGCGTCATCTTTCCCGATGCTTGCGCCGCGCTCGACTACATGGCGATCGAGATGAACCGGGTGCTGCGCGGCCTGGAGGTGCGACCGCAGCGGATGCTGGCGAACCTGGAGTTCGGCGGTGGCGTCGTCTTTTCACAACGTGTGCTGCTCGCGTTGGTCGACAGCGGCATGTCCCGCGAAGATGCGTACTTGCTGGTCCAGAAAGCCGCGATGCAGGCGACCGAGGGTCCCGGCCCCGGATTTCGGGCGCTGCTCGACAAGAACGATGAGGTGGTGAAGCGCATCGGGTCGAGGCTGGACGAGGTCTTCGACCCATGGGCGGGCCTCGAGCACACCGACCTCGCCTACGAACGGATTGGACTCGGAGCCTCGGTCAAATGATCGCCGGCCCTGCTATTACCGACACCGAGCTCCCCCTCAAGCTGTTCGCCCGCGGCAAGGTCCGCGACACCTACGAGCTTGGCCCGGACCGGCTCCTGATGGTGGCCACCGACCGCATCTCCGCCTTCGACCACGTGCTTCCGAACGGCATCCCCGACCGCGGCAAGGTGCTGACGCAGCTGTCGATCTTCTGGTTCTCGCAGACCGACACGTTCCAGCCCAACCACCTGGTGTCGGGGATGGTGCCGGACCTGCCGGCCTCGCTGAAGAGCTTTCGGGAGCAGCTCGCCGGCCGCTTCATGATCGTGCGCAAGGCGAAGCGAATCGACTACGAGTGCGTCGTGCGCGGGTACCTCGCCGGCAGTGCGTGGAAGGAGTACCAGGAGTCGCAATCGCTGGCCGGTGAGTCGATGCCGCCGGGTCTGGCTCAGAGCCAGCGCCTGGCCGTGCCGATCTTCTCCCCGGCGACCAAGGCCGAGACCGGCCACGACGAGAACATCACGTTCGACCGCATGAAGAAAGACCTCGGCGACGACCTGGCCACGAAGCTGAAGGACGCGAGCCTCGAGCTCTACAGGTACGCGTCCGAGTTCTCGCTGAAGCGAGGCCTGATTCTCGCCGACACCAAGTTCGAGTTCGGCCTCGTGGGCGATGACGTGATCCTGATCGACGAGGTGCTCACGCCGGACAGCTCGCGGTACTGGGACGCGACGACCTACGGGGCCGGCTCCTCGCCCGAGGCGTACGACAAGCAGTTCGTGCGCGACTGGCTCTCGCGGTC
>DATEGL010000060.1:0-17826 GCA_035280145.1 Candidatus Dormiibacterota bacterium
GCCCGCCCTGGTCACCCCGGGTGGCCACCGCCGCTTCAGCGTCAAAGAGGTCGAAGCTTTCGCCGACAAGCTCCAGGACGAACCCGATGGCGCCCGGCTGCTGACAACCGGCGAGGCGGCGCGCCTCCTCGGCGTCAGCCAGCCAACCCTCAACCGCGCCGTCCGCGCCGGACGGCTGCATCCAACCCTGACCACGCCTGGAGGACACCGCAGGTTCGACAGCGCCGAGCTGAGTGCAGCCCTCTATTACGAGGACCAATCGTGAGCGGGCTCGCCAGCTGATGAATCGCTGGCTTCGCCTGGGCCTGCAGACCGCCCTCGGCCTCGCCCTCCTCTGGCTGTGGCTGCGGACGGTTTCCTTGCCGGAGGTGGTCGCCCACGCGAGAGTCCAGAGCTGGTGGACGGTCGTTGTGATGATCGCGCTGTTCCTGCTTACCAGTGTGATCAGGGCGCGGCGCTGGATGCTGCTGCTGCAGCCGCTGGCGCCGGTCGGGATGGTGAGGGCGTTCGCGATGAATGCCGCGGGCGGTCTGCTCAACTACGTGCTGCCCATTCGCTCCGGCGACGCGGCGCGCGCGTGGTGGTTGTGGCGAAGGCATCGGATCCCGGCCGGCTCGGCGCTGGCGACGATTGTCGTCGACAAGGCATGTGATCTGGCCGCCGTCGCACTTGTGCTGGCCGCGATCACGGTCGTGGCCCTGACGGGCGCCGTGCACGCGCCTCGCGGTCTGATTGGGGCTGCCGCTCTCGCCACCGCGCTGCTGGGCGCAGTTATCGGTACGGCATTGTTGGGTCCACGCATCGCGCGCTCGCGGGTCACGCGGCGGGTCCTGCCAGAGAGAATAGCGGCCGGCCTCGCCGGCCAGGCTTTTGCTTTCCGTGCGGGCGCTCGAGGCTTGTGGTCGCCGGACCTTGCAGCCCGACTCGCCGGGCTGACAGCCCTCGCACTTGCGATCGACGCGTTCAACTTCACGTTGCTCTTCGTCGCGGTTGGTATCTCCGTGCCGCCCTTCAAGGCGATGGCGGCCTATCCCGCGCTCCTGCTGACGTTCGCCGTCCCGGCCGGTCCCGGCTACCTCGGCAACCTCGAGGTTGCAGGATCACTTGTCCTTGGCGGCGGGCTCGGTCTCGGCTCGACCGCGGCCGCGGGCGCCATCGTCCTGTACCACGCCATCACAGCCGCCAATGCGCTGGCGCTGGGCGTGCTGAGCTTCCTGCTTGTCGGCGGCCGGCGCCGCGCCCGCACCGGCGGGTTGCGACGGATCGCGGTGTTTCACTGCGGGTTCACGTACTCGGGCGGCGGAGAAAGGCTCGTCCTCGAAGAGGTGCTCGGTTTGCGCCGCCGCGGATACGAGGTCGAGTGCTTCGCCCCCACGGTTGACGCCACACGCTGCTACCCCGACCTGCTCGTCCAGGTGAAGGTCAAGACCTTTCTGCCGCAACTGCCTCGCTGGTTCCCGTACCGCGAAGCCGTGCAGATGGCGGCGACCTCGCTGCTAATGCCGCTGTACGCGTGGCGGTTCCGCGGTGTCGACGCGATCGTGGGCTGCAACCAGCCAAGCGCATGGATCGCGTGGTGGGCGGCGCGGCTGATGGACGTTCCTTATGTCGTCTACCTCAACCAACCCAACCGCCTCGTCTATCCGCGCAACATCGATCGCCAGACGGGTTGGGTGTCGAACGCCGACTACCGGCTGCTGGCGGAGGTGGTCTTGCGCGCGACTCGGTTCGTGGCCTGGGCCGACCAGCGCTCCGTTCAGGAGGCCGACCAGCTGCTTGTCAACGGCAACTACATCGGTGACATCATCCGCAGGACCTACCGGCGCGACGCCATCGATTGCCCTGCCGGGTGTCACGTGGCCTCGTCTGGTTTTCCGCTTCCGGTCGAGATGCGATTCAGCGGCGGCTTGACGATCAACGGCTATCCGATCCGGCGGCCATACGTGCTGCTGACCAACCGACACTATCCGCAGAAACGATTCGACCTCGCGATTCGGGCCATGCTGGAGGTGCGCAAGCGGCACCCGCGCGCCCAGCTCGTCATCCCGGGTCCGGCCACGTCGCACACCGCCTCCCTGAAAGCGCTCGTGAGCGAGCTCCATCTCGAACAAGGCGTGGTGTTCCTGGGCCAGATCGCCGAAGACGAGCTGCAGTCGCTCTATGAAGGCGCAGCCGTATATGTCTACCCGGCGCCCGAGGAGGACTTCGGGATGGGTGTGATCGAGTCAATGGCCAAGGGCGTGCCGGTCGTGGCGTGGAACCAGGCCGGCCCAACCGTGACCGTGGCGCCCGGCACCGGTCACCTGGCCGAGCCACTGGAGGTCGAGGACTACGCGGCCGGGATCACGAAGCTGCTCGACAGCAGCACCGGGAACCAGGCGGCCGGCGAGCGCGCGTTCGAGTGGGCGCGCCGATTTGACTGGGAGAGACACATCGACGTCCTCGAGCGCGCGGTGCTGGACGTCGCGCGCTCACACGAGCAGCTGGCGCTGGAAGCAGCTACGGCGTGAAGCCACCGGCAGCACCGGTGGCTACATTCGACTACGAAGCCAAACGCTGGGGGGCGGCGACGCTGCGGCCGAAGCCGTGGTACATGAACGGCCTCAAGCTCCGGTACCTGCTGGAAGACCTTGCCTCGGTGCACGGACGTGTGCTTGATGTCGGGTGCGGCGGGGGCCAGGTGGCCAAGGCGGTGAAGCGTGAGCGGCCGGACCTCGACGTGTTCGGCTGCGATGCGAGCCGGTCGGCGATCGGCGCGGCGAGCGCGACGCCGGAAGGCGTCGACTTTCGCATCAACAACGCCGAGCGCCTGCCTTTCGGCAATAGCGAGCTCGACTTCGTGTGGATCTTCGACGTCCTCGAGCATGTCGACGATCCGAAGCTCGTCCTGAGCGAGGTGGCGCGAGTGCTGAAACCGGGTGGTGGATTTCACATCGTGCTGCCGCTGGAAGGTCAGCCGCGAACTCTTTACACGCTGGTCGGCGCCGGCACACGCTGGACGGCCAAGATGCGCCACGGCGGGCACATCCAGATCTTCTCGGCCGCCCGGTTTCGGACGCTGGCCGCCGAGTGTGGCTTGCCCGTTGTCCGGACGCGATGGAGCTATCACATCACCCTCCAGGTCCTCGACCTTCTCTACTTCTCCTGGCTCGAGAGGCGCGGCCCCGTCAGCGGTTCCGTGGAGGACCTGTCCGCCGAGCGCAAGGGACTCACAGGCGCCGTGATGCGCGGCGTCAGCCGGGCGGTCGCAACCACGGCGTGGGGTGAGGCGCGGCTCTTACGCGGACTGCCGGGCGGCTGCGGTCACTTCACGTGCCGGCGATCAGTTGACTGATTCGGCCCACGCGATGAGATCGCGCAAGCCGCGATCGAAGTTGACTTGCGGCTCCCACCCGAGGTCGCTGCGCGCCTTCGTGATGTCGCTCACGTAGAACTTCTGATCGCCCTCGCGCCAGCCCGCATAGCTGAACTGCGGCTTCTTGCCGGTGAGCTCGCCGATCTGATCGATGACCTCCAGCAGGTTGCGCTGATTCTCAGGCCCGCCGCCGACGTTGTAGATCTCGCCGCGCGTGATCCCGATCTTGTCGATCGCGGTCGCGTACAGCACGCTCAGGTCACGAGCGTCGAGCAAGTCACGCACCTGGGTGCCGTCGCCATAGATGGTGAGCGGCCGGTCCTTGAGGATCGAGTGCACGAAGTGCGCAACCCAGCCCTGGTCCTCGGTGCCGTACTGGTGCGCGCCGTAGATGCAGCTCTGCCGCAGCACCACGGTGTTCATGTTGAACACGCGCGCGTAGTCCCGCACGTACTGGTCGGCGGCACCTTTGCTGCAGCCGTAAGGGCTGTGGAAGTCGATTGGCTGCGTTTCTTTGCAGGCGGAGCTGCTGTGGTCGAGCTGTCCGTACACCTTGTTCGTCGACGCAAAAAGGAGCGGCGCGTCGTGGTTGTGCAACCTCGTCGCCTCGAGCAGGTGGAGGGTCCCCCGGGCGTTGATGTCGAAGTCCGTGTTGGGGTCGACAAGAGAGGTTGTCACCGCCACCTGGCCGGCCAGGTGGATGATGGCGTCCTGGTCTCTGACGTGCTGCGGTAGCGCGGCCGCGTTCCTCACGTCCTCTTTAATAAATGTGACCCGGCTCGGAAACCTCGTGATAAGCCACTTGAGGTTGGTCTCCGTTCCTGGACGGCTCAGGTTGTCGAGGACCGTCACGTGCCAGCCCTCCTTGATCAGGTGGATGGCTGCGTTCACTCCAAGAAACCCGGCGCCGCCGGTGATCAGCACCCTGCGCCCCGGCCGGGTCGAGCTGACCGATTCTTCTTTCGTGTCCGCGTACCTGGCGACGGGATCCATGCCGGCGCCTACGTTAGCTGCCTAGCCGGTCGCGATGCCCCTGAAAAACGCGATGCTCACGATCCACGCCGCGCCGGCAAGGGTCAATGCCTCGCGACGCGGGTTGCCCTGGTGCGCATACAGGTAAGCGCCGGGTAGGAAAAGCGTCGCGAAGATGCCGTAGACCATGTGCAGGATGCCTTCACGTGGATGGCTGCCCGCAAGCAGCGCCCCGAGTCCGAGCAACCCCTGGAGCGGAGTCAGGCCGGCCATGATCAGGTAGCTCGAGCGGAACCCGCCGCCCACCCTCTGGTCGCGGAAGTACTGAAGCGTTCCCCAGAGCGCCAGCAGGACCGCGAAGAGGATGAGAACGCGCGACCCGTAGGCGTGAAGAAAGCCGAGCATGGCGCTCAACTAAGCGTGCAAACGCGTGATCGCGTCGCGGAAATACTCGACCGTGAGCCGAAGGCCCTCCTCGAGCTGGATCTGCGGTCGCCAGCCGAGCTCGCTGCCGGCGCGCGTGTTGTCCAGGGCGATCCGATAGACATCGCCCTTGCGCGACGGCCCAAATCGCGGCTCGAGCCTGTACTCGGTGAGGTGCGAAAGCTTGCGGAAGAGGTCGTTGATCGTCACCGGGATTCCGGTGCTGATGTGGTACGTGCCGCCATCGCCTCGCTCCAGCGCGGCGAGGTTCGCGGTGGCGACGTCACCAACGTGCAGCATGTCGCGCGACTGGCTGCCATCGCCGTCGATCGTCACAGGCTTGCCCTCGAGCATCCGGCTCGCAAAGATCGCGACCACCCGACCTTCCTCGGCGAAGAAGTCCTGCCGAGCGCCGTAGACGTTGGCGTATCTCAACGTCGTGTATCTGAGGCCGAACGTGCGGTCGAAAGTGCCGAGGTACTGCTCAAACGCGAACTTGCTCGTCCCATATGGCGAGAAAGGCCGGATCGGATGATCTTCGTCGGCGGGAACGATGTCGGGCTCGCCATAGAGGGCTCCGCCGGTCGAGCTGAAGATGACCTTGCGCACCGAGTGGTCGACACATGCACGCAACACGTTCAGGCCGCCGACCACGTTCACCTGCGCGTCGTAACCGGGATCGGCGACGGATTTCGGAACCTCGGACTGCGCGGCGTGGTGGTTGACGATCTCCGGTTTGAAGGCGGCAACCGCGGCCTCCACCTGGGCCAAGTCACGGACGTCAGCGCGATGCAGCGACGCGGCCGGATTGACGTTTTCCAGGCGCCCGGCGCTGAGATCGTCGAGCACAGCGACGTCGTGGCCCGCGGCGATGTAGGCGTCGACGACGTGCGAGCCGATGAAACCGGCGCCGCCGGTGACGAGAATCTTCACCGAAGGTGAATGTAATCGAAGTCGAACTGGTGAAGGCTGTGCCGGCCGACATCTCGCCGGCCTTCGTTCGCGGCGTGCTTACCCGCGCGGCAAAGGTGCCGGAGATCGCGGCTCGCCTGCCCGACGGCCGCTCCACAGTTGCTGTCCGCATCACCGACGCGGCGGAGCTCGAACGTCTGAATCGCACGTTCGCCGGGGAGGATCACACCACCGACGTGCTGTCGTTCGAGGGGGAGGGCGATCACCTCGGTGACATCGCCGTGTCGTGGCCGGCAGTGGTCGAGCAGGCGGAGCAATGGGGCCATGACGAAAAGACAGAGCTCTCAGTGCTCGTGGTGCACGGTTTGCTGCACCTCCTGGGCTGGGACCACCGGACGCCCGCCGAGACCGAGGAGATGTGGCGCCTCACCTACACTCCTTTGACAGGTCTGCGGCGCTCGCCGCGGGCGTAGCTGTGTCTGCTTGAATGGAGAAGAAGGAAGAGCGACTAATCGTCGGGCTCGGCAATCCCGAGTCGGACTACGCGGACACGCGCCACAACATGGGCTTCGTCTGCGTGCGCGAGCTGGCCCAGAGATTCGGCTCGCGTATCGACCGCAAGCGGTGGCGGTCACTGGTGGGGCGGGACCAGGCTCGCGGGCTGTGGTTCCTCCTGCCGCAGACGTACATGAACCTGTCAGGGGAAGCGGTGGCAAAGGCTCTGAAGGACACCGGGCTGTCGCCCCAGCAAACCTGGGTCGTCTACGACGAGCTCGACCTTCCGCTGTGTCGGATGCGGATCAAAACCGGCGGCTCGACCGCCGGACACAACGGCGTGCGGTCCGTCGTGAGTGCGCTCGGTACGGACCAGTTCGTCAGGTTTCGAGTCGGTGTCGGCAAGCCGGGCCGAACGGGCTCGGCGGCCGGGATCCGCCACGTGCTCGGACGGTTCACCAAAGCCGAGAAGGAGCGCCTGCCGATGGTGATCGGCGGCGTCGCTGACGCGCTCGAGCTTGCGGTGGAGGCGGGAGTCGAGCGGGCCATGGACCGCTACAACCGACCCGACGCCCTGGGCTGCGAGGAGATCGCATGACCCTGTGGGAAGCGATCGTCGGCGCCGAGCCGAGGTTGCAGAGGTGGATCGGTCAGATGGGAGCGGGTCTGGACGTTGCCCGGCTTCCTCGCGGCGCCTGGCCGCTGGTGGCGGGCGCCATCTCCCGCGCCGTCATCGCACGCGGCCGGTCGGCGCTCGTCCTCGTCCCCGGGCCCGAACGGTTTGCGGACGAGCTCCGCCTCTGGCTGGCCGGCAGCCCGCCGACTTACGTTTTCGCAGAGGTCGGCGTTTCTTTCCTGGACCGGCCGCCGGCCTTCGACGAGTCTGTCAATCGCCGCCTCGAGGCCCTATCCGCCCTCGCCACTGCCGAGACGGCGCCCGTGCTCGTGGTCTCGTCGCGGCGCGCCATCACGCGCCAGACCATCTCGCGCCGAGACCTGATGGAGAGCACGGTCGACCTGAAGCCTGGCCAGGGGCCGGACCCCGTGACGGTGGCGGGACGCCTCGTCGAGCTTGGCTACACGCGCGAGCCGCTGGTCGAGGAATGGGGCCAGTTCTCGCTGCGCGGCGGAATCCTCGACGTGTTCCCCGCGGCGTCCGACGCGCCGGTGCGCGCCGAATGGTTGGGCGACACCATCGAGACGCTTCGACTGTTCGACCCTGAAAACCAGCGGTCGGTGATGCCGGTTCCCAGCGTCCTGATCCGGACCGGCCGCGAGCTGCTGCTCGGGCCGGCTCGTGGCGCGCAGGCAGAGCAGCGCCTTCGCGATTCGGTCTCGCTCGACTCGTTGCGCGGAGATGTTCGCTCGGAATGGGAGGACGAGCTGGCGCGGCTTGGCGCGGGTGCTGCGTTCGCCGGTGTCGAGTTCTACGCCGCGTACCTCGATCCGTCGCGACCTTCGCTGCTCGAGCACTTGCCGGCCTCGGCGGCCGTGCTCGACTTCGAGCCCTCGCGCCAGACGGCGGACTCGCAAACCCTGCTGGACGACACCGCGATGCTGGCGGCCGCCGAGGCCGGCGGAGGAGAGCTTCCACCCGGTTTCACGCTGCCGACGATCGATGCGCTGGACGATTTCAGCGAGCGGTCTCGCGTCAGCTTCACGTCCGCGGAAGGCTTGGGCGACGCCACCGACCTCGGGTGGTTCGCGGGCGAGCCTCTTGTCGGCCAGCCCCGCGCGCTCGCAGGGTTCGCGGCTCGAGGTGACTCGGCCGCCATCGTGTTCGCGACCGAGCAGGACGAAAGGTTGCGCGCCTTGCTGGATGAGTCAGGCGTGAAGTCCGCGCTGCGTCAGGTGGAGCTGGACCTCGACCTGGAGGTGACGCCGGCGCTGCAGCACGCCGCGGTCGACATCACCGTGGGCACGTCGCAGCCCGCGATCGGATTCCACCTGGCGACGGATGCGGAGCTGTTCGGCCGAGTGCGGAGGCCGTCCCGCGGACGCGTGGCACGCACACGGGCGGAGGACCTCACGCGGGAATTCACGCTCGACTTCGCACCCGACGAGCTCGTCGTGCACGTCGACCACGGCATCGCGCGCTTCAAAGGGATGCGCCTCATCGAGTCGGAGGGGGCGCACCGCGAGTACCTGGAGTTCGAGTACGCGGAAGGCGACCGACTTTTTGTGCCGGTCGAGAACCTCGACCGCGTCCAGAAATACCTGGGCGGCGAGGGCGCGCCGGCGCTGCACCGCCTCGGCACTTCCGACTGGACGCGCGCTCGCAGCCGCGCCCGGAGGGTCGTCCAGGACGTGGCCGAGGACCTGCTGAAGATCTACTCGATGCGCGAGGCTCGTCCGGGAATCGCGTTTGCGCCCGACACCGCGTGGCAGGACGAGCTGGAGGCGTCGTTCGCGTACGAAGAGACGACCGACCAGCTCGCCGCGCTGGCCGAGATCAAGGCCGACATGGAGTCGGACAGGCCGATGGACCGGCTGCTGTGCGGCGACGTCGGTTTCGGCAAGACCGAGCTGGCCTTGCGGGCCGCGTTCAAGGCGGCCATGAGCGGCAAGCAGGTCGCGCTGCTCGCTCCGACCACGGTGCTCGCGCAGCAGCACTTCCACGTCTTTCGCGAACGGCTGAAGAACTTTCCAGTCGTTGTCGAGATGCTTTCGCGATTCGTCGATGACGAGACGCAGGCGCGCACGGTCGAAGGTTTGAAAGGCGGTCACGTCGACATCGTTGTCGGCACGCACCGATTGCTCCAGCGGGACGTCCATTTCAAACGGCTCGGCCTGTTGATCGTGGATGAGGAGCACCGGTTCGGCGTGATGCAGAAGGAGCGACTCAAGAAATTGCGCACGCAGCTCGACGTGCTATCGCTTTCGGCGACGCCGATCCCGCGCACGCTGCACATGGCGGTCGGCGGGATCCGCGACATGAGCGTGATCCAGACGCCACCCGAAGAGCGTCAGCCGATCAAGACTTACGTGACGGCTGACGATGACGAGCTGATCAAGGACGCGATCACTCGCGAGCTCGAGCGTGGTGGCCAGGTCTATTTCGTCCACAACCGAGTGCGCACGATCCAGAAGGCCGCAGAGCGCGTGCGCCGGCTCCTGCCAGAGGCACGGATCGCGATCGGCCACGGCCAGATGTCAGAGGACGACCTGGCTTCGGTCATGGTGGAGTTCGAGGCAGGCCATCACGACGTCCTCGTCTGCACCACGATCATCGAGTCGGGCCTCGACATCCCGAACGTGAACACGATCATCGTCGAGCGCTCCGATCGCTTCGGGCTGGCGCAGCTTTACCAGCTTCGCGGCCGCGTGGGTCGCTCGGGCCGCCGGGCGTATGCCTATTTCCTTTACGATCCCCGCCGCTCGTTGACGGAGGAGGCGGACAAGCGGCTCGACGTCATCTCGGGTCTGCATGAGCTCGGCCAGGGATTCAAGATCGCGCTCCGCGACCTCGAGATTCGTGGCGCGGGAAACCTCCTTGGCACAGAGCAGCACGGCGCCATCGCGGCGGTCGGCTTCGAGATGTACCTGCAGATGCTGCAGAGCGCGGTAAACAAGCTGCGCACCGGCTCGGAAGAAACAGCCGTGGCCGACGTGCTTTCGACCGCTGAGATGAACCTCGATCTGCCGCTCGATCACTTCATCCCGCGCTCGTACATCCGCGACGAGAAGCTCCGGCTCGGCGCCTACAGGCAGCTGGCCGGCGCCGAGGACGAGGAGGAGCTCGACTCGATGCTTCGGTCGCTCAAGGACCGTTACGGCCCTGCCCCGTCGCAGCTCGACAACCTCGCGTACTCCCTGCGGGTGAAGCTGCGCGGGCAGCGCATGGGATTGCGGGCGGTCATGGGTGAACGCCACGACATCCTGATCCGTGTCGACCCCCAAAGATTCCTCGACGTGGAGGAGCTGTCCAGGCGGATGGCCGGGCGGATCGTTGTCGGGCCGAACCGGATCAAGATGCGGAGGAAGGGCGAGGGCTGGCGAGCCGACCTGATGACCCTGCTCCAGGAGCTGGCCGAGCTGTACGCCTCCGGGCAAAGCGCCGCCGTCAGTTCGCGGTAATGTCTGGCTCGGTGAGCGACAAGCCTTATTCGGATGGAATCGCGGCCATCTTCGAGGTGGTCCACAGGCTGCGCCAGCCCGACGGCTGCCCATGGGATCGCGAGCAGACGCACGAATCGCTGCGCCCGTACCTGCTCGAGGAGACGTACGAGGTGCTCGAGGCAATCGACGCTGGCGACGACGCCAAGCTCATGGAAGAGCTGGGCGATCTCCTTCTGCAGGTGGCGATGCATGCGGAGATCGCAGACCAGGAAGGCAGGTTCGACGCGGCACAGGTCTCCAACGCCGTGGCCGCGAAGATGGTCAAGCGTCACCCGCACGTTTTCGGCGACCGATCCGTGGCCGACGCCGACGAGGTTCTGCGCAACTGGGAGCACCAGAAAGCGCATGAGGCGCGTCAGGCGGGCAGCGATGAATCGGTGGTCGACCGCGTACCCGCAACGCTCCCAGCACTGGCGTGGGCGCTCGGCCTGCAGAAACGCGCCGCGCGCGTTGGTTTCGACTTCGCCACACCATCGGCGGCCGCGGAGTCGGTCGCCGAAGAGGCACGCGAGCTCGCCGATACCGAAGGCCACGACCGCGCCTTCGAGGAGATGGGCGACCTGCTGTTCGCGATCGTTTCCCTCGCGCGCAGCCTGAAGATCAACCCCGAGGACGCCCTGCGTGTGGCGGGTCAGCGCTTCCGGCGCCGGTTCGCGGCCACGGAGTCGGCTCTACGCCGCGAGGGCAAGAACTTCACGGACCTGAGCGCAGACGAGATGGTCGCGCGCTGGGAGGAATCCAGGTAACCGTCTGATATAGTCCGCTCGCCTCTTCACGCCTGACGTCACCGCCAACGCCACAGCAATGAGACAGACCAGAGCACTCACAGTTCCGGGCAGCACCACGCGCACCACGTCGTTCGGCGTGCGCAGGGCACTGGTCGCGCTGGTCGCGCTCGCGGTCATAGTGTGGGCCGGCATCGCCTTCGCACAGGAGGCATACGTCGGGCACAAGCTGAGCGAGCAGGTCTCGGACCTGAGGCGGCAGAACGCTGAGATCGCCGCCCAGAACTCCGGGTATCGCAAGGACGTGCAGGCCCTGTCCAACGGCAACGGCAACGAAGAGGAAGCTCGCCTCAACGGCTTCGCGAAACCAAACGAAAGGACCTATCTGGTGACGTCACCGAGTCCATCGCCGGTGACCTCGCCGTCGCCCAAGAAATAGTCAATCCGCGGGTATACTGGATCCGCGGAGTGGAGCAGCGGCAGCTCGTCGGGCTCATAACCCGAAGGTCGTCGGTTCGAATCCGACCTCCGCAACCAAACTTCACTCACGAGCGCCCGCCGCGCGCTGCGCGGCAGACTTGGAACACGGCGCTTTTTTTGTTTCAGCGTGGCGCGGGTGCCGACACCGGGTTCTGCGGTACGGCGCGCCATTTCTGTCCGTCCCACCAGTAAGCCCCATCAGGTGATCTCTGCGCCCAAGGTGGCGGCATCTCTGATGTCGCGACCCAGGTGCTGCCACTCCACCAGAACTGTCCATCGGGCGACATCTCCGGCTTGACCTCAGCGGGTTTCGGACGCTCCGCGCGGCGCATGAACCAGAAGCCGCCGCCCGCCAGGAGGGCAACGATAACGAGGAGGCCGCCGATGATCCCTTGATTCATGTCGGCAAGGCTCGGCCCTTGCCCGACATCCCTGTTGTTCTCGGGCCACTGCGCGCTGGGAATTGTCCAAACGGGAGCGGCGTCGTACTGGCGTTTCGTCTGGGTTCTGGCGAGTTCGAGCACGTCATCTTTCGGTGACCAGAACGCGACGCCGAGCATGTCGTTGCCTTTGACGAACTCGAAGCCGTCGAGCACCTGGGCCGGCGACTGCTGGGCGCCGTGGACTCCGTAGTAATAGGTGCCGATGCCATCGATCGAGTCGGCGTGCTGGTAGTGACTGTCGGCCTTGTTCTCGACCTCCTCTGAGCCGAGCCAGTTCGTGGCCCCGTTGCCGCCCTGGAACTCGATGATGAACTCGGCCAGATACCGTCCTGTCGCAGCTTCTTTCCACATCATTCCGTAGCCGTCGACGAAGCCGTCGCTGCTCAGCTGGGACAGGCCAGTCGCGCTGTTGGAGCCCCAGGTGAGGGCGAAGTCCTGGGCGGTGAAGCGACCGTGATAGGTGGCGGTTGGAGAGGCCGTGTAGCCCGGCGGGGGTGCGATCAGGATTCTGCCCAGATCGGGCGAAGGGCTGGAAGCCGCAGACACTGAGAGTGGAAGCAGCAGCCACGTCGCGATCCCAGCACGCACCAGGAAGCCCGCCACGCGCGACATCCTAGCCACCTGTCCGCGGATCGAATCCCTGGTTGTGGCTAAATACAGTCTCCAGACCAGAGATGAACAAGAGAAAGCGTGTGGCGATTGCCAAACACCGTCGGAAGAAGCGGAAGCTGAAGGCGCGAACGCAGGCCGCCCGCTAAGCTCTCGATTCGGCGGTGCCGTAGCTCAGGTGGTAGAGCGCGCGACTCATAATCGCGTTGTCGGTGGTTCGAGTCCACCCGGCACCACCACGCGGCCTACCGATTCCGCATCTTTGGGCCATTTCGTGCGGAATTCCGCTTCTTTTTCCGCACCTTTCGTCCTTCTCGCGTGGAACCCTCGCGGGTGTTGGCTCTGATGTGTGGTTCGAGTCCCCTACGGCCCACCACATCGGATTCCCCGCCATCGCCGGCACTCGCGGGGTTACCGCGCACGAATTTCCCGCGATTGCCGGCACTCGCGAATTTTGAGACTGCCAACTGGTTCGCGTTACGGAAACTACGGCCCCCACGTAGCTCGACGACTCAGAGTCATTGAGCAACTCCAGTTGGTTGCTAAGCTCGCACGGGGACGGCTATTTCGAGGTTGGGAATGGGGGCTTTGGGCCGGGCTACGGGATTCTTGGGGTGGCGAATGGCCATAGGGACGACACGAGAAGGACAGCCGTCGAGCTCTATCGGCAAGCACACGACGGACCGTCGGCGTGGTGGCCATTCCTGCCGCCCAGCCTGGTTCCCATCTGCACTTGGGGCTGCGGGATCTATTCGTTTGTGGATTGCTCTGCCCCAGACGGCCCGATGTTGGGCTGGGATCCGAATCCAGGCCCTACCGATGAGACAGCATTGTTCTCAAGCGAAGTTGCCTTTGCTGAATGGCTCGACAGATGGATCGACGGGAGGCTATTCCAGCCCACGCTTGTGCAGGACGAGCACACAGGCCGGTGGCGCGGTGCCACGGATGTCGAAATGGAGAGCTGGACAGCCGAAATCTGGTCCTGATCAGATCGGCGGCGACGTCAGATCAACCGGATGGTAATTCCCCTTTGCTCGGTTCGTTCCGCGTTACGAAACTCAGGCCCACCAAGACGCGTCTGAAACTCACCGAGTGCGGTGACGCTTTGAGCGGGCGAACTACCTGTGTGTTGCGAGCAAGAAGGCCAACCCTAACGTCGCTCCCACAGCCAGAAAGACGAATGCAGCAGGCCAGTTGGCATGCCACGGTCGCACGCTGGGTGGCGTAAAGAGCGCTGAGCCTGAATACATCGGCGTGCGCGCCAATGCCGCGTCCGGCGCAGGCGCCGCGGCGGGGCTTCGCCGGCTGACGACGATGCCCACCACGCCGAACACGCCCACCGCCAACGACAGCGCACCGATGACGATGCCGCTGCCGAGCTCCCACCTCGTTTCGTGGTCCGGATTCAAATACCAGTCGGCTGCATGCAGCGCCTCACCATCGTTGAGCGCAAGCACGTCGCGCGTCCCGTCGTTCACGTAAAGCACCACCTCTTTGCCGATCAGCGTGGAGAAAGGCTCGAGCGGCGGACTGTAGCTGTCTTCGCTCTGGGGTGAGTACGAATCCGAGTCGCCCATCAGATAAAGACGACGGGTGGTACCGCCTTTGTGGTGTGACTCTGAATAGTCGGCGACTGTGCCTCCGACCTTATATGTGTGCGCGGGATGGGCGATGGCCATTGTGTGAACGCCCACGATCAATCCCACCGCGCCGACCGCCACAACGATCCACGAGGCGCGAATGCGGTCCCATACGTGCGCACTGTCCGGGCCGAAGAGGTGGGCAGGCTTCGGCTCCGCTGCGGAAGCGGGCTCCACAGACAAAAGGCTCCGGCACGCCGGCGCGTAATAGACGTGAAAGCTGTCCCCCTGTGGCAGTGACGAGTACGCTTCGACGGAGATGCCCTTGCTGACCGGTCCGACGTCCGCGAAGTAACTTGGGCCGTATCTCCCGCGCACCATCCGCAAGCGCAGAGTCCCTGTGACGTAGGCGACGCGGCCGTCGACGGCATCGGTCAGAAAGGCGAATCCGTACCAGGTCATCGCAAGTCCGGCGCCGACGGGGAACAGGAAGATGAGCGTGGTCAAAAACGACTGCGTTGAGGCGACCCACGCTCCAATCACGAAGCCGATCAGAACGGCTGGGCCAACCACCAGCAGCCCGATGCCGAACCAGCGCAAACGGGAAGCCTGGCCGGCGCTCAGCGCTCCCGCGCGGTTTGCTGCGAGGTCGGAGTTGGTGAATTTGAGCCAGCCTTCCAGCGTCCGTTCGTCCACGGCGGCAGAAGGTATAGCTCGTCGGGACCCCGTTTCGACCCCCGAACCGGCAAGATGGGTGACCATGCGCACACTCGTCGCCGTATCGGGCGGTCCTGATTCGACCGCGCTGCTGCTGACCCTCCATGAGTCGGGCGAGGACGTGGTCGCGGCGCACTACGACCATGCTCTGCAGGAGGGCTCCGACGGCGTCGCCCGCCAGGTCGGCGAGCTGTGTGCGCGCCTCGGCGTGCCGCTGATCACCGAGCGGCGGGCCGAGCCCGTGCCGAAAGGTTCGCTTCAGGCCGGCGCCCGGCAGCTCCGCTACGCGTTTCTCGAGCGCGCACGCATCGAGAGCGGGGCCGATGTGGTGTCCCTGGCGCAAACCGCCAACGACCTGGTCGAGGGTGCGGCGCTGCACATGCTGCGCGGCTGCGGACTCGCAGGTTTCCGCGGCATGCCCGCTCGGCGGGGTCATTTCGTGCGCCCCTTCCTCAGCGTTTGGAAGAGCCAGGTGCGCGAGATCCTGGATAGGCGCGGCGTCGTTGCCCACGAGGATCCGGCCAACCAGGACAGCCGCTACGCGCGCGTGCGCGTGCGACTGCACATCCTGCCGGCGCTGGAGCGTGACAGGCCGGGCATCACCCGCCGTCTGCATGCCGCGGCGATGGCCGCCGCTCGGTGGCAGGACGCGGCCGAGCAAGCGTCCACGCCGGTCGAGGTCCTCAAGCGGATGTACGCCGAGGCGGGAGGGGCTCAGCCCGGGCTGTCGCGGAAGCATTTCGACTCCATGCTTCGTGTCGCCGGCCCCGGCCGCGGCGGTCGCGGCGTGGATCTTCCAGGCGGCCTGCGTTTCCGTATCGTTGGGGAGCACATGGAGGTCGTTCCATCGCAGCGAAGAGCCAGGCCAGCGGAGCTGCATGTCGGGCGGTGCGCGGGCTGCGCCGATGATCGCGTCGCGCATCTGAGAACCGACCTGCACCTGACAATCGGATTTCGTGCGCCCGGCCTGCGGATGCGCCCGCTGGATGGGAGGGGCACCCGCAAGCTCCAAGACATCTTTGTGGACGCGCGGGTGCCGCGCGAAGACCGCGACGCCTGGCCGCTCGTTTTCGCCGGCGACAGGCTGGCGTGGATTCCCGGCGTTGCCGTCGACGCGGACCTGGTGAGCCGTCCAGGCGAGGAGGCTCTGCATGTCGCGGTCACGCCTATGCCGGTCCTCCCGGCTTCCAAAGTTGTTAGGCTAGAAACGCCCAAAGCACTTCAGGAGATCTGAGTTGAGCCGCTTCCCCCGCTCCAGCCTCTTTTATTTCGCATTGGTCGTCGTCCTGGGTCTGATCTTCTGGTTCACTTGGAGCTCCATCCAGAGCAGCCAGAACGCCAGCGACTGGACCTACTCGCAGCTCATCTCGAGGGCTGACGAGGGGCAGGTCAGCGACCTCGAGATCAACGGCACCGATGGTGTTGCGACGGAGGTCGGAGGCAAAAAGCACAACGTCACCGTCACTGACTGCAGCAGCGGGTGCAACCAGCTGCTGACGCAGATGCAGAACGACCACGTGAACGTCAAGTTCGACAAGAACCAGACCGGCGGCTACCTGCTCAGCGTGCTGCTGCCGAACATCATCCTGGTCGTCCTGATCGCCGCCTTCATGTGGTGGGTGCTGCGGCAGACGCAGAGCGGCAACAACCAGGCCATCTCGTTCGGCCGTTCCCGCGCACGGATGATCGCGGGCGACAAACCCGCCATCACGTTCGCCGATGTGGCCGGCGTAGAAGAGGCCAAACAGGAGCTCACCGAGATCGTCGAGTTCCTCAAATACCCCGAGAAGTTCGTGGCTCTCGGCGCGCGGATCCCGAAAGGCGTGCTGCTGGTGGGATCGCCTGGCACCGGCAAGACGCTGCTCAGCAAGGCAGTGGCCGGCGAGGCGGGCGTGCCGTTCTTCTCCATCTCGGGCTCCGAGTTCGTCGAGATGTTCGTCGGTGTCGGCGCGAGCCGTGTCCGCGACCTTTTCGACCAGGCAAAGAAGAACTCGCCGTGCATCGTGTTCGTCGACGAGATCGACGCCGTCGGTCGCCAGCGTGGCGCAGGGCTCGGAGGCGGCCACGACGAGCGCGAGCAGACCCTCAACCAGCTGCTCGTCGAGATGGACGGCTTCGACACCAGCACTCACGTGATCGTCATCGCCGCGACGAACCGGCCAGACGTTCTCGACCCCGCGCTGCTGCGGCCGGGCCGGTTCGACCGCCACGTGACGCTCGACCGGCCGGACATCAGGGGCCGCCGCTCGATCCTGGACGTCCACGCCCGCAACAAGCCGCTCGACTCGACCGTCGACCTTGACGCGCTGGCCCGCCAGACGCCAGGTTTCAGCGGCGCGGACCTCGCCAACACCATCAACGAGGCGGCCATCCTCGCCGCACGCGCCAACAAGAAGGTCATCGGCATGGACGAGCTGGAGGAGGCGATCTCCAGGGTCATCGCCGGGCCCGAGCGCAAGAGCCGGCGCATCTCCGACCACGAGAAAGAGGTGATCGCCTACCACGAGACCGGCCACGCACTGGTGCTCAAGGCCTTGCCGCACGCCGACCCGGTCGTGAAGGTCACGATCATCTCGCGCGGCATGGGGCTGGGCTGGACCATGTCGCTACCCGAAGAGGACCGCTACCTCTACTCGCGCGATCAGATGCAGGACCAGATCGCCGGCGTGCTCGGCGGCCGCGTCGCGGAGGAGATCGTGTTCGGCGACATCACCTCAGGCGCCGAGGACGACATCAAGAAGGCCACGCAGTGGGCGCGACTCATGGTCACGCAGTGGGGAATGTCCGAGAAGCTCGGCACCGTGGCCATGGGTCACCGCGAGGAGCTCGTTTTCCTCGGCCGCGACCTCGGTGAGCAGCGCAACTACTCGGAAGAGGTGGCGGCCATGATCGATGAGGAGGTCCGCTCGATCATCAACCACGCGTACCAGACCGCCAAGGCGGTCCTCCTCAAGCAGCGAACCAAGATGGACGCTGTGGTCGAGCGCTTGAAGGTC